>RKSB01000026.1 GCA_007571095.1 K189A clade bacterium
ACTTTCGACTGTTTCCAATGCGAACAGATATCGACTCCCCTGCCCGTCCTCTGGAAAACAGTCGAACACAGGGTCAGGCCAGTCGACAAGTTAAAGGGGGGAAGGGGGAGAAGTCTCACACAAAGAAGAGAGAATCTCTTTTCAGCTTTTCGTAATTCAATGCTCTAATGTTTCATAAAGAGGACAGGTCGAACTACCGACAACGGGAACAGGCGAGCATGGTCGAAAAAACAAGACTCTCGTCTTGCCAAAATGGCATGAGCCGAAAAAGCCCGGCTCGATGCAGAGACGACGAACAAGGAAGAACCGAGTGACTCAGGCAAGGACTGTGGTAAGGTGGTTATGGTAAATCGGGTTACCGGTCGAACAGTCGCCGTTATCCCGATTTTGCCAGCCTTTCACCTTGAACCACCCAACAACTGGAGACTTAGCTTATGAACCTGGGTATATCAGATCGAGTCAAGCCCCTGCTTGAAGACATTCGGGCGTTTATCGACAAATATGTCGTTCCTCATGAAGCGACCTTTCGAGATCAGGTCGAACAGGGCGGTCGCTGGTGCGAAACAGCCGTCATGGAGGAATTGAAGGCAGCCGCCAAAGAAAAGGGATTGTGGAATTTCTTCCTGCCGGAATCAGAACGAGGGTTTGGTCTGACCAATGTCGACTATGCCCACCTTGCAGAAGTGATGGGGCAATACCCGCTGAGTTCCGAGGCCTTCAACTGTGCTGCTCCTGATACAGGCAACATGGAGGTTTTGGAACGTTACGGCTCCGAAGAGCAGAAGGAACAATGGTTAAAGCCCCTGCTGGACGGCAAAATTCGGTCCGCTTTTGCGATGACAGAGCCCTATTCCGCTTCTTCAGATGCCACCAATATCAGCCTGGAGGCTCGGCTTGACGGCGATGAATGGGTTCTGAACGGCGAAAAATGGTGGACCTCGGGTATTGGTGATCCTCGCTGCAAGGTGATGATTGTGATGTGTGTTACCGAGCCGGATGCACCCAAGCATTCTCGCCAGTCACAGATACTGGTACCAGTGGAAACAGCCGGTGTCGAAGTGTTGCAGATGCTGCATGTCTTTGGCTTCGACGACGCCCCTCATGGCCACGGCCATGTCCGCTTTACCAATGTACGTGTACCCAAAGAAAGCATCATTCTGGGTTCAGGAAGAGGGTTTGAAATTGCCCAGGGCCGCCTGGGTCCGGGTCGAATACACCACTGTATGCGTAGCATTGGAGTGGCCGAAAGGGCACTCTCCCTGATGTGTAAACGCAGCATATCCAGAGTGGCTTTTGGCAAACCGCTGGCGGATCTGGGCGGTAACTACGACAAGATAGCCGATGCCAGAATCAACATCGAAATGGCTCGATTGCTCACCTTGAAGGCAGCCTGGATGATGGACACTGTCGGCAACAAGGTGGCTCGCAGCGAGATTGCCCAGATCAAGGTCGCAGTGCCCAACATAGCACTCAGGATCATCGACGATGCCATTCAGATACATGGTGGAGCCGGCGTATCGCAGGTGTTCCCACTGTCGAGAATGTACGCCTCCATGCGCACACTGCGGCTGGCGGACGGCCCGGATGAAGTCCACCGCAGGGCTGTCGCCAGAATGGAGATTGGTCAGTACAGTGCGAGTGACTCAGTGGTACCTGAAGAATTTGCCCATGGCAACCCGCTCAGACTGGGCATGGGCTAAGCTCAAGATTCCCGGGGCAGGTTTTGTGCACTCGAAACAATGACGCACCGCCTGGAATCCTCCTGGTTGCAGACTTTTTCGACCGACTCAGAGCCATAGAGCCATGCTGATCCTGCTTTCGCCGGCCAAAAATCTGAGCGAGGACATTCAGCTCAAGTGTGCCGATTACACTCAGCCCGAGTTTCTGGATTCGGCTCAAACACTGATGGGCCATTTGCGCTGCCAATCGCCCGCCCAACTGATGAAACTGATGTCCATCAGTCGAAAACTGGCCGACCTCAATTATTCGCGGCACCAGAACTGGCGAGAGACTTCGCCAGAGACTTTGAATAATTCGACTTCCCGGCCTGCCCTGGCCATGTTCAAAGGAGATGTTTATCTCGGACTCAAGGCCTGGGAACTCACTCAACAGCAGCTTGCGTGGGCACAGGATCACCTTCGCATCCTGTCGGGCCTGTACGGCATACTCAGACCTCTGGATCAAATTCAGCCCTACCGACTGGAGATGGGTACGGCCCTCCAACTGGGCGGAACGATCGGCCTCTACGACTTCTGGAAAAACAGGCTGACCGACTCGCTCAATCGCACGTTGCAAGAGTCCGGCTCAAAAGGACAGCCGGCCAGCGTTATCAACCTGGCTTCCAACGAATACTTTGCGGCTATTCAGCCGAAAGCCATCAAGGCACCGGTCATCAGCCCGAAGTTTCTGGAATGGCGTTCGGGTCGGTTTCGCTTCATCAGCTTTTCAGCCAAACGTGCTCGCGGCATCATGGCCAACTTCATTGTCAGAAAGCAGATCACCGACTCCGGGCAAATAAAGACTTTTGCCGAAGAGGGATATCAATTTAACCCTGAACTCACAGCAGAGCGGGCAAAGGGTGATTCGCAAGAGGACCAGTGGTTCTTCACCAGAACCATTGCCTGAAGTCAGAAAGAAAGCCGGTGAGCAGTGTTACTCACACTATTGACCAGGGCATCGGCATTCTGTGTCTGAACCGGCCTTCGGCCTACAATGCCCTGTCTCTGGAGTTGATTGAAAGCCTGATCGACCAGTTCGAAAGCCTGGGTCAGAATCAGCGAGTCAAGGCAATCCTTCTGCACGGAGCCGGTAGAGGCTTCTGCGCCGGCCATGACCTCAAGCAACTCAAAGCCCATCAGTCGAAGGCCTATTACGAAAATGTATTCACTCGTTGCAGCCGGTTGATGATGACTCTCCAGAAAATTCGACCACCGGTGATTGCGGCGGTTCACGGCATGGCCACGGCTGCCGGCTGTCAACTGGTGGCAAGCTGTGATCTGGCAGTGGCCTCGGAAAATGCGAGATTTGCCACGCCCGGAGTGAATATCGGGCTTTTCTGCTCAACTCCCATGGTCGCACTCACCCGTAACATAGCCGCCAAAAACGCGATGGAGATGTTGCTGACCGGAGACCCTGTGGATGCCGAGACCGCTCGCTCCATCGGTCTTGTCAATCGAGTGGCAGCCGAGGGTGAGCATCTGCAGGAGGCACTGGCACTCGCCGAAAAAATCGTCCGCAAGTCACCTGTGGCACTGGCCACAGGCAAGGAAGCCTTCTACCGCCAGAGTGCCATGACCACTGAAGAGGCTTACGCTTACTGCAGCCGAGTCATGACTCACAATATGCTGACTTCGGATGCCCAGGAAGGTATTTCGGCACAACTGGAAAAACGTTCGGCAAAATGGCCGGAACGCTGACTCACAAGGAGGTAACCATGGCACAGACTGACAAAATCGAGGCAGCGGTCTTTCGGCAGCTGATTCGTCATCTCGATGAGCACAAGGAGGTACAGAACATTGATCTGATGAATCTGGCCGGATTTTGCCGCAACTGCCTGGCCAAGTGGTATGTCAGTTCAGCCGAAGAAGAAGGTCAGACTCTGACCTACGAACAGGCCAGAGAAATCATCTACGGCATGCCCTACAGTCAGTGGAAGGAAAAGTTCCAGACCTGAATTCAGTTTTCATGCCTGCGGCTGGCCCGAAAGCGGCGGTAAACAAAAACCGTTGCAGGTACCACCGAAGCCAGTGCAATCAACACCAGCATAAGCAGAAGGCTACCGTAAACCTGATCCAGAAAATCCTCTGAATCCGGTTTCCAGGCAACCCACACGCCCCAGACAGCGGCTGCTGATAACAGGATCATTGCCAGGCTGAAGCGAAGGTTTCCTCGACCGAAAAGACGATACATTCTCTCGACTCAATCCAGCTAAAATTCCGGCTCACTTCACAAGACTACCAGCGATTCGGCGAAAAGAGGGATAAATGGGTATAATGTCGCTTCGCCCTCCCCGAAAATAATGCCTGTGCAGCTTCGAAAAGAGTTGACTTTTTTCAAAATCAAAACCCTGCTGGCCTCCACTCTCGTCCTTTGCCTGTTCGCCGAAGCGGCGGCGGTCACCCCTCTGCAGCCGGAACCGGAGCATTCGGGCATTCAACAAAAGGTAGTCGGTTATCTGTCCAGCCGGCATTACAACAAACTGGTCGTGGACGATCAACTGTCGAGTCGACTGTTGGATTCCTATCTCGACCTGATGGACCCCTCAAGAAGCTATTTTCTGGCGGCCGATATAGCCGAGTTCGAAAGCTACCGGAACACACTTGACGACCGTCTGAAGAAAGGCCAACTGGATGCCGCCTACCAAATGTACAACCGTCTGCGTCAACGTCAGGAAGACCGCTTCACCTGGTTGCTGGACAAAGTGAGTCAGGGGGCGGTTCAGAATTTTGACTTTACACAAGACGAATATTTTGAACTCAATCGAGAGGATGCCGACTGGCTGGCAGACATGGCGGCCAGTGACTATTTCTGGAACAAAAGACTCAAGGCAACCGTACTTGCGATGCTGCTCGACGAGGAGGCACGCGAGGAAATCGAAGAGACCCTGAGTAAGCGCTATTCGAGTCGGCTCAAGCGAATTACTCAAGTCAGCAGCGAGGATGTCTTTCAGGTTTACATGAACGCTCTGGCCAAGCTTTATGACCCCCACACCGAGTATTTTTCTCCTCGCATCAGCAAGAACTTCAACATCAATATGTCGTTGTCACTGGAAGGCATCGGGGCTCTTCTTCGTATGGAAGACGAAGAAACCACAGTGGTTCGTCTGGTACCGGCAGGGCCGGCGGAGAAAGCCGGCGAACTTCGGCCAAACGACAAGATCCTGGCAGTTGGCCAGGGGCCGGAAGGCGAAATGGTCAACATAGTCGGCTGGCGGCTTGACGATGTGGTTGAATTGATTCGAGGCCCCAAAGGCACGATCGTCCGGCTGAAAATAAGGTCTGGCAACGATACTGATTCGCGAATTATCCGTATCACCCGAAACACGGTCAAACTGGAAGATCAGGCAGCCAAGAGCGGTGTGATGGAAGTCGCCCGAAAAGACAAGTCCCATTCAATCGGAGTCATCAAAATCCCCATATTCTATGCCGACTTCAAAGGCATGAGAGAGGGCGTACCCAACTATCGAAGCACCACCAGGGATGTCAGGAAACTGCTGGAGGAATTTAACTCGGCAGAGCTGTCCGGGCTGATTATCGACCTGAGAGGCAACGGAGGCGGCTCCCTGCAGGAAGCCAACAGCCTGATCGGTCTGTTTATTCCCTCAGGCCCGACCGTACAGGTGCGTCACACCAACAACAAGGTCAATGTCTTCAGCAACACCGACCGCAAGGCGGTTTACGAGGGTCCTCTGGTGGTGCTGATAAATCGCCTGTCGGCATCGGCTTCCGAAATCTTTTCAGCTGCCATTCAGGATTATGGCCGAGGGCTGATCGTGGGTACTCGAAGCTATGGCAAGGGTACGGTGCAAATGCTGGCACCGCTGAATAACCGGCAACTCAAGATCACTCAGGCCAAGTTCTACCGCATCTCCGGTGAAAGCACTCAGCATTTCGGAGTCACGCCGGATATTCGCCTGACCCAGATTTACGATCCGGAAGACATAGGCGAGAGTGCACTGGACAATGCTCTGCCGGGAGGCTCTATTCGCTCGGCTCGCTACAGAGAATACAGGCACCTTCGCCCGCTTGTGGAGACTCTGAGGGAGCGGCACCAGGCAAGAGCCGAAACCAATCCCGAACTGGTTTTTCTGGAAAACAACTTCCTCTGGAACAAGGAGCGCAAGGCGAAAACCCGCATCTCCCTGAACAGGGAAAAGCGCGAAATTGAGAAAGAAAAAAGTACACAGCACCAGATTGTTCAGGAGAACATCAAGCGCACACACCACTGCCTGGCTGAAATTTCCTCTCTGGACGAGATTCAGGATTCAAAAATTCGACAGGAGACTCTGCCTGATTGTGTGGTAACCGAGGATTTTGCTCGAACAAGCTGGATGACGAGACCGCACACGATAGAGGATTCAGCCAAAGAAGCCGAGGCTGTTCCAGCCGACGCAACAGAAGCCAACTCCATGGAAGCCTCTTCGGAAACCGTTGCGGCTGCTGCTGGAGTCAGCGAAGCAGAGG
>RKSB01000076.1 GCA_007571095.1 K189A clade bacterium
GGCAACGGCGAAGGTGGCGGCAACGGCGAAGGTGGCGGCAACGGCGAAGGCGGTGGGAATACCTGAGGACTCCCGTGACGATTTCCCTCACTCTTTGCAAGACAGCAACTTTAAGCTTCAGAAGGGTCTAAAGCTTAAGAAAGACGTGTTACCTTAAACCAAGTATTCCAAAAAAAGACGAATGGCACTCACTTATACAAACTACATTGACCTGCTGGCCAACGAAGACCTGCCGCCGACTCGTGTTACCTCACTCGCCCTGAGAGAAGGCTACAACTCGGGCTGGAGCGGCAATGCCATGCTGGTTCCGGCAGGTGGCAGCGATTTGAGTGCAATGCTCGTGGGTGCTTTGGTTTTCGGTCTGGCACCGTCATCACCCATGTCTGTACTCCTGACCTTGCCGGATACGACACTGCCTGCCGATCCCGGATCTCCCGATTCCGGCTCTCCTGATACTGGAGACGATGATTCGTCCGGCGATTCATCCAACCAGATAGGTACTGTCCTCAGATCATGGCCATCCGTAATCTCGAAAATTGAGCCCACTCTGCTCAACTCGGGGGGTGCCCTGTTGAATGTCGTTTTTGCTGACCCAGTCACCTACTTGCTTGAACGGCCTGTGTGGGGTGCCTACAGGGGTGTTTCGGCGGCAGAAATGATTGGCGGTGCCATTTCTCTGGCAGCCGGCGGAGATGGCCGGCCCACTCTGAACCCTGTTTTGCCCAACATGCCCACCATAAAAATAATTGATCGGCTGCGCGATGATCTGGCCTTTCTACCCTACAGCATCGCCTGTGGAGAGCCACTCGGGTGGTGGCTGGACAAGATTCAGGGAATGCTGGGCATTCGAGTGGAGATGGTCGCCAACGCAGACGACAGAAATGCCATTGACATGGTATTGACCGATCAGTTGCCAACGGGTACTCCCTTGTCCATGAGTGTGCTCTACACCAGCATCGACGACATTTCTTCCCCTGACGACAGTCAACATGGCTCTATTTATGTCGCAGAAGTAGAAGGTCGCGGAAGTCCGGGAAGTCTCGGATCGGTTCTGGACGATTTGACACAAGGGACCTTCCGTCGTTTCGGTGCTCCGGGAGGAGTCAGTTCAGTGATTAACACCAGCGAAACCAGCCTCGAAGAAGCTGTCAGGAGAAATCAGCTCAACTCCAAAGCCGCAGAAATCTCGGCCAACACCCTCACCATCAACTCAAAACAACCCGCCCTTCGACCAGGACGCCTGATCTCGTTTGATATTCTCATAAACGGCACCACCAAGATGCAGGTAGTCTCGGTCTACCACATGAACCACGGCGGAAACTATATAAACAAAACGGTTCTGGCTGGAGGAAACAGTTCCTGGCACCCGGCGGCGGCCGAACTGGAAAATGTGCGCTATGTAACAGGTGCCGTCGATGGTGGCGATGATTTTGCCCACCTCCAGCCGGTTCCCCGAGATGAGTTGGGCAGAGTGCCCGTTACCCTGTCGTTTATACCCTCGCCGCTTGAAGAAGAGCAAAGGCTTCTTCGTGTCGCCGACACCAATCAGGATTCACGGATCACGTTGGCCGACTTCGAACCGAATGAGGCTTACACCGGCGAAATGGAGTACTGGGAAGCAAAACTGGCCGCCTACAACAACGGCGAATACGACGACCCTTATCCAGACCTGGATGACGACGAACTCACCGACGAGCAGCTGGCTGAACGAGTCGAAGCCAGAGAGCAACGAGAGGCGGCGCAGAGGTATGCAGACTACAAGGAGGTTCAGGAGCAGATCGGACAATACACCACTCAACCTGAGGTCTGGGAAGCAAAACTGGCCGCCTACAACAACGGCGAATACGACGACCCCTATCCAGACATGAACAACAGCGAACTCACCGAGGAGCAGTTGGCTGAACGAGTCGAAGCCAGAAAGCAGCGAGAGGCGGCCCTGAGATATGCGGCCTACAAAAAAGCCCGGGAAGCCGATCAGGCCGATGCCGATCGGGACGGCTATATAACTGATCGGGACGCACTGGTGTCTCCAGAACTTGAAGCCCTGCTGAGAGAGCCAGGTGCCCACGAACGTTTTCAGCAGCAACTGGCATTACTCAAGTCCGGCGAGGAGGGAGAAAGAGATATACCGGACGAACTGCTGGAGGAATACGACAGAATCTTCGGTATGCCCGAAGAAGGAACAGAAGACCCGTACAATCTGCAAAAAAGACAGGCCGCAGTAGCTGCGGAACGCTGGCCGCCCCGTATTCCGATGGCTGCCATCGAACCCATGGCAGGCGGTGGGCACGGGTTCATTCCCGGGCACAGGCATGGGGACATCTGCCGTATCGCAGTACACAATCCGTTGCTGGCCGAAATTGTCGGCTACCAGTATCGAGGCGACCGGCAAATCAACCCTGCTGTACTGGGTTCCTCTGCGGGCCTGATAGTGGAGCATGATTTTGGCTACTCCTGGAGTGGGCTGACATTCCGCCGGCTGACAGAGCAGGAAATCAACCCGCCTACAGCAGGACAGGAAGGCGAATAAAAACTTCTGGCAGTTAAAAATGAATAAAGCAAGCCACATCCTGTTCATTAGAGATATTTCACCAGGAGTGCCGAATACGCCAGAACTAAAGACCCCGTTTTATGTCAAAATGGATATACGGGTTATTGAAATTTCCGCAAACTGGTCTAATCTTTAGACGATTGGGATAGAAGTCTTTAGACGACGAAGATAAAGGAATAGATAATGCTGGAAACTGGAACCGAACAGAGTACTGAAGACGCTACAAGAATCTTTCGGCGGGAACGCATCATCTCCAATGCCGAACTCAGGGTTGAAGTAGCCCGCAGAGTAGCTCGAAACATACTCGGAAGCGAGGATATCACGCTGGAAAGCAAACAGGTTGAGAACACCGGCGAAGACGGCACTCACATCACTCGTGGCGGCAGGGATCGAACGGTCACCGGCTCCTATACTCGAACACTGACCGGCTCAGACACCTTCACTATAGGAGCTTCCGTTACCGAAGAGGCAAGATCAGGCGTCAACCACACCATGTCATCGGAGGCTGAATCGATAGTCGGCGGTGCCTATACCAACGTCGTCACAGGTGCCTACATGAGGCTGGCTGCCTGGTGCGACTTTCTCGCCTGGGGCGGCTGGGTAGAAGCAGATGTAGTTCGCATCGAAATTTCAGCGGCGGCAATCCGTGCTTACTGGTCTTACAACCACGCAGCGGGCGCAAAAATAACCGTTTGCGGAAAGCTGGTGGATGACTTCCGGATGCGCAACGAAACACAAAGCATACTCATGGACAAAACTGTATCGTCGGCGGACGTAGGTACGCCCGGTTCAGGAACAATTCTGGCAACATGACCTGGTTACCCACACAATCAACCACGCTCGACTCGCTGCTTGACATAGTCAACGCACCGGCCGAAGCCGAACCCCCGTGGCGGGCTGGATTTCGGCTTGAGTTCTCCTCTTTCGGCGGCATAAGGAGCCTTGAAAATCGAAGCATAGGTGTCGCTCTGGAAGACTACACCAGCAACGTCAGAGGCAACCTGACGCAAGAAATCACTGCCAACTACGACAGCGATTTCGCAAACGCAACCTCCTACAGGTTTGCTCGGGACGATGAACTTCTCGATGGGCAGGAAGAAACACAGGGGGACACCAGCTTTGAAGCACCCGAAGCCAACTGGGGCACCGATTCTCTGTCGGTCACAGGACCAGCCAGCTTTCGGTTCCATGAAAGATTGGTACTGATGACAGGCACTGTTACCAAGCAGTGGATGGGCGGTGTCGTCCGTTTCGCCGGCACCGAAGGCATTATTTGTGGCGGCGTCTTCACACGAGTCTTCGCCGGTCCTTCGGTACATCTTTCCGCACTGGCAACAGGCGATGTCTATGGTGGAGCAGCCCGTGTTTCGGCAGCCAGAATTCACATTGCCGGCTTTGGCTACCGTTCTTCCGATCTGTGTAACTGGGCTGCCGGCTTTTCCGGACGGTTTACCAACATAACCCTGATACCGGGCGTGCCGGTTCCGCCCAAACAGGGCAGGGTCGCCAAGGCACTCGGCAAGGCATACAAGCTGGCCGGTGCCCTGTTGCCTTTTGTGGAAATCATCGGCGGTATCCTGATGTTCCTGAAAACCATCGTGATGTTGCTGGCATCCCTGGTCAAGTGGATCGGGCGAATGGGCAAGAAAGCCCTCACAAGCATGTTGCCTGGTGTGCCGGCTGCGAACAATCAGACAGCCGTAGTTCACGAGAATGCCACTGCGGATGAGACCATTGCCTGAAAAACAAAGCATCTTCACTCTGAGAGGCCGCAAAAAATCATGCTAGTCTCCACTTTTGCCGGCGGCATGTCGATGGGCATGCCCGATGTCTGCAAAACACCGCCCTTTGCCATTCCGGCACCCTTTCCCAATATGGCACCCAATGCCATGGTGGTGCCCGGCTACTTCACCATCATGATCACCTGCCTGCCGGAGTTGAATCTCACCAGCCAGTATCCGGTTACCAACGGAGACGAGGCCGGTGCCATGGGCGGCGTCATCAGCAATATGATCGTGGGCATGGGTCGGCCTATGATGGGTTCGATGGTTTACATGGTTGGCGGAACGCCCAGCTGGCGCCTGACCGCACCCACACTGCACAATCTCGCCAACGCACCAGGAACCACCATGGTGCCGGGTCAGTTTATTAAAAAAGTGCTCACTTAAGAGCACCCAAATTCGCCTTGCCCACTTTCTATCAGGATCCGTCGGGTGCCCACCAGGATGCCGGCGTGCCCCTGTCCGGGCTCAGCTGGTCGGACAGGGTTTTTGAAGGCGAGGACCTGGCAAACGTCGTATTCACCGAGTGCGTCTTCAAACGAGTCCAGATAAACAGAAGCAACCTCTACCGAACAACCTTTGTAAACTGCCAGTTCGACCAGTGTGTCATGAAGGACTCCCATGTTGTCGAAACAAGGTGGGTTCAGTGTACCGGCGAGGGTCTTCAAATACAGGGCGGCAAGTTTCTGGAGACGGTTGTGTCCGAATGCAAATTCGACAAGGTAACCGTCGAGCAATCAGGCGAACAACTGGTCATCTCGAACAGCGAAATCGGCCGACTGGCCTTTAACGGAGACGGCTGTCGGCAAAAGCGTCTGCTGATTTCCGAATGCCAGACTGACGAGGCACTGGCTGAAAACGCGGTCTGGGAAGGTGCCAATCTGGTGGAAATGGATTTGGCTCGCTGGCAACTGACCAACGCTCAAATTGAGCAGTCCAGCATGGTGATGACACAAGCGGCAGAAATCGACCTGTCGTCGATACAATTGACTCGTTGCAACCTCTACAAGAGCGATTTTTCAGGCGGTCGGCTGGTGTCGGCCGAAGGCTGTATCTTTGCCGAGTGCAAGCTTGAAGGCACCAATTTTCGATCAGCACAGCTCAAGGGAGCCTTGTTCTCCAAGGCTTCAGCAAACAAAGCCTGCTTTGATGAGGCCAATCTTGAATCTGCGATGTTCCCCAACGCCAGCCTGGTCTCTGCAAGCTTTTTCGGTGCCAACGCACCACAAAGCGTCTGGATAGAAGCCGACCTGACCAGTGCAAATTTTCAGCAGGTCAACGCCTGGCGTTCGTCTTTCAGAAACGCCGTGATAGATAAAATTAATGTCGATCAGGCCTCTCTGGTCGAAGCCGACCTGCATGGAGTCGATCAGAATCTTCTCAACGAGGCCGATCTGACAGACGCTCGGGGAAGCGTCGAATGGCGGGCTGAAATCGAACAGCAGGCAAAGGATTCAGCCTCATAGCCCCTCGCTCCTGAAAATCAGGAATTTTCAGTTCTCACAAGCTGTTCAACGAAAAGCCATTTGCTTTCCAGCCCCCTCTTTTTTCGCTTGCCTGAATGCAGAGAGTACAGGACGAGTCTCGAACCACCTCAACCGGACTGACCTCGATACCTGAAACTCAAGCGACAATAGGGAATCCAACCCTATAATGCCTCCAGGTCAATAGTCCTTGACGATGCCTCTGTAAAATCCCGAGTAAACTCTCGAATATGGCCGAACAACCCATAACAGAAGACTATGTGATCGAAAGCAGGGCAGACCATTCTGTCCTCAATGTCTTTGAA
>RKSB01000040.1 GCA_007571095.1 K189A clade bacterium
TTTCAACATTAGCCTCTTGCTCAACTTCGACAAAAGAATTTTTCATGTTATTAAATATGTAGGCAATGACATCTGGAGAAAGCTTGCACTCCAGACGAGCAACCCTGTCCTTGAACGCACTTTCGGAAACTATGCTCATGATTTTCAGCGCGAGGTATTCGACGTTGAATACAAAGCCTCTGCCCTGGCAATAAGCGCATTTTCTTGAAACTGTTTCCGAGAGCGGAGAGCGCAGACGCTGTCGTTCGATTTGCAATAATCCGAAGGAGGATATTTTTTCAATTCGAGTCAAGGCCCGATCATTTCGAAGGCTGTCTTTCGCATGCTGGTAAACCTTTTCTGCATCATCCTGATCTTCTCTGTTGGACATGCCGATCAAGTCAACAACGACCAGGCCTCCCAAATCCCTGATTCTTAGCTGACGCAGTATTTCATCAATGGCTTCGAGGTTGATTTTTAATGCTATTTCACGCGGATCGCTTCCTCTGGCTTGCGCCGAATTAACGTCCACGGCAGTCAGGGCTTCGGTGCTGTCGATAACGATATTTCCTCCTGACGGAAGTTTAATCTTGCGCTCGAAAGCCAGCCTTATCTGGCGATCAACATCATAGTGCCGAAACAGGGCTGTTTTTTGGTCGTGTAGTCTGAGTCGAGTTTTGTACTCGGGAAGGCACCATTCGGAATATGCTTTTATATCTGCAAAAGTCTTCTCATTGTCAAAGACTATCTCGTCTACAGTGTCTCCAGCATAATCCCTGAGAACGCGAACAGGGCTTTCCTCCCTGCCATATAAAAGCCTGGGAGAGGAATAAATTTCGTCTTCATTGGCCGCTTTGATTTTTTCCCAGATCTTGAGCAGCCACTTTAGTTCAATTTCCAGTACCTCAGTGGTACTTGTGCAACTCGAAGATTTTAATATAAGGCCCATCCCTTCAGGCAACAGGGATAATTTTATATCGCTTGTTGCAGAGTGGATGGTGTAGCGATTTCTTGCCTGAATATATCCAGATAATTTCGGATTCGGATGCGGATTTTCCGGGTAAAGGATTAAGTGCTGGCTTTTGAGAGATATATCTGTTGTTAGCTGGGCCCCCTTGTCTCCACGTGCATCCTTTGCAACTTGAACCAGCACATCATCGCCCTCAGAAAAAGGGGCTTCTGCGGAGCCTGATTCTTTTGCCGGACAAATGTCTGCTGTCTTGGCGGCCAGATGTTTGAAGGATAAAAAACCTGGCTTTTCGCTTCCGTAGTTAACAAAAGCTCCTGATATGCTTGGCCGAATGGAGGTAATACGGGCCTTGTAGACATTCTCCAGTAACTGCTCGCTGGGCTGTCTCTCAATATCAAGGTCGTAAAGAATGCCCTTGTTGACGAAAGCGACATCGGTTTGTTTTGGGTTCAGCGTACTGACTAGAATGCGCTTCATAATGATTGTCTCCTGTAAGAGGAACAACCAGAATGTTTGGTGGCGATCTGTCGATTGAATTGCAGGAAGATATCATCAGAAGAATATTGATTTAATCGTTATTAACGGGCAGAAAATCTCCCCATTCTGAAAATAAAGCAATTAACGAGACTATGGTCAGAAAAAATTTCAAAATAGCTAATAGGGAATTTCTTTTTCAGGTTTAACTCTTTCACACAAAATTTTTATAGGAATTTATAGGAAAATGAAGCAGAGAATTTCTCTCCGAAAGAGTCCTTTATCTGTAAAAAATTTTCTAAAATAATACGCCCTGTTTTGGTTTCTCAGTTCGTTAAAGTTTCGCTATTCAAGTGGTTAAATTCAATCGATAGCCTGGATTCGCCAGAATTTTCTTCCAAACTCTGGTTGCATGTATTAAGCTGTAGCTACTGGCCAGAAGAGCACTCGGTTTCGACCGGCCAACTGGAAGCAATTATCGGCATTTGAAGGGCCGAAAAAAGCGTCAACCAGACTATAACATCTTACATTCAACGAGGCAAGCGAGCGGGTCTTGGGTATGAAAAAGATGGTTACAAATGCTCTTCAACGAGAGTCCGCCAAATCTTCTCGGTCCTCTGTACGTTACTTTCGGGCGACTCCAGATGAAGCAGGACAAAGACTGGATAATTTTTTGTTTCGGCAGCTGGCAAGTATTCCAAAGTCTCGTATTTACAGAGCTATACGAAACGGTGAAGTCAGAATCAACAGCAAGCGCGCATCGGCGCATCACAAGCTGACCGCCGGCGAGATTCTGCGCATACCTCCCTTGATTGAACACAATGAGCCTGCACGCAAAAATTTTTCTGAAAAAACACTTCATAAATTACGCCAGCTTGTCATTACAGAAACGCCGGAACTCATTGCTGTCAACAAACCTTCAGGGTGGGCTGTACATGGAGGCAGCGGAATCAAGGCCGGATTCATTGAAGCGATGAGAAGGGTCTTTCAGGAATATTCCGATCTGGAACTGGTTCATCGACTGGATCGGGAGACTTCTGGCTGCCTTTTGCTTGCGAAAAACAGGAGGTCTCTTCGGTTGATGCACGCGCTTTTTCGGACTAATCAGGTTCGCAAGGAATACCTTTGTATTGTCAGTGGACGCTGGCCGAGTACAAGATCAGGCAGAGTCAGTATGCCGATCGAACGTATTCGGGGGAATGGCGGAATCGCCGGTGGGCGCAGAACAAAGGTGACTCCGCATGGCAATCCGGCCATTACTCGATTTAAGCCGCTGGCCGTTTTTGACGATTCGACTCTCCTGAGCGCACGACCTGTGACCGGCAGGACTCATCAGATACGAGTCCACGCGGCAGCCTGTGGTCATCCGATTTTGGGGGATACTCGTTACGGAAGCGACTCAACCAACAGCCAGGCGGCGGCGGTCGGCTTTTTCGGGTTGGCCCTGCATGCTGAAAGCCTGACCCTGAATCTTGAAGGCCAACGAATTGAATGCAGGGCACCCCTGCCTTCGGCATTTGAAAGGCTGCGGAACAGTTTGGCGGCGTCGAAACCCTGAACCAAATCGAAAGCTGTCGAGCGGTCAGGGCAGCTGAATACCGGCTTCTCTCAAATAGTGAGCCAGCCGAATAAGCGGCAGGCCAATCAGGCTGGTTGGATCCTTGCTCTGAATGCTTTCGATGAGAGTGATGCCGAGTCCTTCGGCATGAAACCCGCCGGCGGCATCAAAGGGCAAATCTGCCTCGACATAGGCCTCAACCTCTCGGCGGGCGAGAGACCGAAACTTTACTTTTGTCTGCTCGACAGATGTTCGTCTGCTTTTGGTTTCCAGATCACTCACGCACAGGCTGGTATAAAAAATAATCTCCTGGCCCGACAGGGAGAGCAGCTGTTCAACCGCCTGTTTCCTGCCTTGTGGCTTACCAATCAGGTTGCCGGCAAAAAAGCCGGTCTGATCCGAGCCGATAAGTATAAGATTGTTTGACCCTTTCAGCTGCCGAGCCACCGCCTCTACTTTGGCGATTGCCAGACGTTCGACCATGCTTTCAGGATCTTCTCCGGTACGAGGACGCTCGTCAATTCCAGAAGCCTGTTGCTCAAAAGGCAGGTTTAGTCTCTTCAAAAGAGACGCTCGGGATTTCGATGCCGAAGCGAGAACGATGGATTTCAAGATGTGCGTTCCGGGCCAGCGACCACCGTTTGCCTGGTTACATTTGCTCCAGAATGTTCCAAAAAACGGATTTGCGAAGTGGTCAGAATCTTTTTGAACTTTACCTTATAGTGGAGCAGCGGAGACAGCGGAGCCGTCGAGAGCAACGAACCCCGACCATGACGAACACTTCCCAGTTCAAAATCGTACCACACGGCTACATGGCACGTGGCGAATCTCTGGAGATGGAAGTGCCGGCGAGCGAATTCGAAAGGCTTGCCCAGTGCGTTGTAAAGATCGACTCAGGCGTATTCGTCAGCTTGCGATTCGTTCGGAGTGAAAACAATTTGTGCCGAGCCCTGGGGCAAGTACAAACCACCGTCTGGCTGGGTTGCCATTTATGCCAGCAGGCCCTGCCTTTAACTGTGAGGGCCAGATTGAACATGTATCTGCTTCGCCACGAAAGCCAATTATCCAGGCTGACCAGAAAACAGGATCCTTTCATCATGGAGGCAGACGAAATTCGCCTGGCTGAAATCGTCGAAGATGATCTGATTATGGCACTGCCTCCAGAAGTCAGGCACGACCATTGTCAGGCGAAGTATCTGCTCGCCGATGCCACTGGTCGATTTGGAGAAGAGGGATGACAGTTTCCTTGAGCCTGCCCTCGCTTAGATATGACATCAGGCAAGCGATTAATAAGCAGGCCCTTTTTCTGAAGTGCGAAAGAGTCGAGTCAAGTTGGCAGGCAATGCAAACTGTCTTATACTTCACAAGCTAACCCTCAAAAAAGCAGTATGCTTGCTCCACTGGCATTTTTTTCGAACGATCATGGCCGTACAAAAAAGCAAATCAACTCGTAGCCGGAGAGGTTCCCGGCGGTCGCACAACAGCCTGAGTGAACCGGCTCTCTCGATAGAGCAGGAAAGTGGAGAAACGCATCTTCGGCATCATGTATCGGCAACCGGATACTATCGACGCAAACGATTCGTGCTTCGATAGATATCCGGCGTTTTCGGTTATTCCGCGTTTGGTCAGCCGTCTTTTCTGGTCAGGGACAAGATGAATTCTGTCTCCACCGCCTTTGTGTTTCCCGGCCAGGGTTCCCAAAGCCCCGGCATGCTGGCCGAGTTTATCGACGAACCCTTTTTCCAGAAAAGTATGCACTTTGCTGAAGAGGTTCTGGGCCAGAATCTCATTCGGCTGATCACCGAGGGCTCGCAGGAAGAACTCGACAAAACCGAAAACACCCAGCCCCTGCTGCTGGCTGCCAGTGTCTCACTGTGGCACCACTGGTTGAAGGCTGGCGGCTTCCGTCCGGCGGTGATGGCCGGCCACTCATTGGGCGAATACAGTGCTCTGACCGCCGCCGGTGCACTCGACTTTGGAGAAGCATTGCTGCTGGTTCGAAGGCGCGCCCAACTGATGCAACAGGCTGTACCAAAAGGGCAGGGTGCCATGGCGGCTGTACTCGGTCTGGACGAACAGGCGGTTGCTGAATCTTGTAGCGAGGCCTCTCACTCAACTCAGGACGGAGCATTCAGCGCAAACTTCAATGCACTCGGGCAGGTCGTTATCGCAGGCAGTGCGCTCGCCGTTGAGCGAGCGATTGAGATCTGTCGGTCCAGGGGCGCGAAAAAGGCAATGAAGTTACCCGTTAGCGTGCCTTCTCACTGTCCTCTGATGGCTCCTGCTGCGAAAATTTTTGCCGAGCATTTGAATGCCGTGAAAGTGACTCTGCCGACCATTCCGGTGGTACACAATGTGAATGCACAAACAAGCACTCGCCCCGAGGAAATTCGACAGCGGCTATTGACTCAGTTGACTCATCCGGTCTTGTGGACGAAATGCGTGGCAAAAATGAGCGAACTGGGTGCTTCTCAACTGGTTGAGTGTGGGCCCGGCACTATCTTGAGCGCGCTTAACCGAAGAATTGACCGATCACTTTCCTCGGTTGCCTTCGGCAGGGAAGGTCAGTTCAAGACATTGCTGGCCAGCGGAGTTTAACCAATGAGTGAAAAGGCTGCTTTGGTCACTGGTGCCAGCCGAGGCATCGGTCATGCGATCGCGCTTCGACTGGCGACAATGGGTTATTTCGTCATAGGAACGGCAACGACCGCTGAGGGTGCAAAAAAAATAACGAACAGCCTGGCTGAAAAAAATCTTTCAGGCACTGGAGAAATTCTCGATCTCATGCAGCCTGAGAGCCTCGACCAGTTGCTGTCCCGCATTCAGGAAAATTACTCAAGCCCGCTGATCCTGGTCAATAACGCAGGTGTGACCAGAGACAATCTGTTGATGCGAATGAAGCCGGAGGAATGGAGCACGGTTATCGAGACCAATCTTTCTGCCGTTTATCATCTGACCAGGGGTCTGATCAGGGCCATGATGAAGGCAAGGTGGGGTCGAATCGTCAACATTACCTCGGTAGTAGCCAGCATGGGTAATTCCGGCCAGAGCAATTACGCAGCCTCCAAGGCAGGGGTTGAGGGTTTCACACGCGCCCTGGCAATTGAACTGG
>RKSB01000222.1 GCA_007571095.1 K189A clade bacterium
TTTTGTCTTCTTCGGCTTGTTTTTTTGAACTTTTTGATCTCTGCCCTTGCCTCCTCAAGGTGTCGAAACTCTTGGTTTTCTTCTAGTTTCTTAGAATAACAAACCCAAACTGCAAGTGTTTGATACTTCTTAATTCCTAGCTCTTTGGCAGCATCTACAACACCAATTTCTTTGGCGAGTTTAACAGCTCGCTCTTTAAACTCTTTAGGGTAATGTTGTTTAGTTCTTCTTTCTGTTTTTTCCGGCCGGGCTGGTACTCTACTGGTTGACTAACAATCTGTTGTCCATACTGCAACAGTATCTGGTCAACCGACGCTACAGTGTTTGATGTTTGAAGGATGGCACCGGATAATGAGACCATAGCGGCTGTCGCCACTGCCGCCGGACCCGCCGGCGTTTCGGTGGTCAGAGTCTCGGGGCCGCTCTCAGGCGAGATCGCCCGCTCCATCACTCACCGCCAGCTGACTCCGAGGCTTGCCACCTACACCAGTTTTCGCGACAGCGACGGCCAGCCTTTTGACAAGGGGGTGGCACTGTATTTTCCGGCACCTCATTCGCTGACCGGCGAGCCGGTCCTGGAGTTGCAGGGGCATGGTGGCGACATGGCACCGGCACTCTTGTTGCAGGCCACGTTGCAGGCAGGTGCTCGGCTGGCCCGTCCGGGCGAGTTTTCCGAAAGAGCCTTTCGTAACAACAAAATGGATCTGGCCCAGGCGGAGGCTGTTGGCGACCTGATTTACAGCGCCTCTCAGGCCAGTGCTCGGGCGGCATTCAGGTCCTTGTCGGGCGAGTTTTCGGAGCAGATTCATTTGCAGGTCGATGCTGTTTTGCAGCTAAGAACTCTCACCGAAGCCCATCTTGATTTTCCCGAGGAGGAAATCGCCTTTGATCCTCCCGCCGAAGCACTCAATGCTCTGGAAGCGCGACTCTCGCGCCTGATTCAACGGGCTCATCAGGGTCGCCTGCTGCGAGATGGTGCCCGAGTGGTGCTGGCCGGTCCGCCCAATGCCGGCAAGTCCTCGCTGATGAACCGCCTGACCGATGCACCCACATCCATCGTGGCCAGCACGCCCGGTACCACTCGGGACATTCTTCGAGTCAGCGTAGTGATGGAGGGTGTTCGGCTGCATTTAACTGATACGGCGGGCCTGAGAGCCGACCCCGAAGGAGAGGTTGAGGCCGAGGGAGTGGCCAGGGCCCGCCAGTCGCTTGAGCAGGCCGACCTGATCGTATGGATGACCGCCACCGACACCTTCGATGAACCGCCGCCCGATTGCTTACAGGTGAGGTTGCTCAGAGTACACAACAAGATTGATCTCGACGCTCGCCTGCAGCCGGGCGTCGAGACTGATGGCCGGCTGCATGTTTCGGTCAAAACCGGCCAGGGCCTGGACGAACTGGAGTCGACCATCCTCAAAATGCTTGGAGCCGAAGGCAGTTTCGAGGGCAGCTTTACCGCCAGACAAAGACATCTGGAGGCCCTGGACAGGGCACTGAAGCATGTTCGTCTTGCCCTCAAAAACACGACTGCACCAGAACTTCTGGCCGAAAGCCTGAGGGATGCCCAGAATGCTCTGGGCGAAATCACCGGCGAGGTGACAACCGAGGATTTGCTTGGCCAGATTTTTTCCTCCTTTTGCATCGGAAAGTAGAGCACCACTCTCTTGGCAGGCTAAAGAAAGATCCAGATTTCGCTGTCCTGCATTCCCCTGATACTGAGGGCTCTTATTCCCCTTTCTGGCTGAGGGCTCTTATTCCCTTTAGCTGAGGGCTCTCGCTGAAGGTTCCCGACTACCGACGTCCATTGCAACCGGCTGAGCAAAAGACGCTTGCTCCGGCGTTCGGCCGGGACTCGGGAGGCTTTGCTTGCGCGGTTCACCGCCCTGATGGTCTGGGTGTCTTCGCTGGCCACTCACGACGACGGCAGGACTCATTTCGGCAGTCCACAGGTCGCCAGACCAGCGCAAACCGCCTGTCGACTCGTTTGAGTTCTCGATGCCGCATCGCACGGCTTGCTCTCGAAGGAGGAGAGTAGAGCAGGTGCCAGTTTTTACCCAATCAGGCAATCAGAAAAAAGAGTTTTTCCTTGAGCCTGTCAAGCCGCCCTTGCTCTGAAAACTCGGCGAACCCAAGACCCTCTCAGGTCTCATGCCCCTGTGCACCGAGCCGGCCCTGCAACCGCCAGCCTTAAGGTGCCGAATGCGATGGATGATTTCGTCTGTTTTCGTAAGAAGTTACGGGCAAGAGTCTTTGCACCGAGAAGAGCCCGAGTGCCGCTTCGGCAGACGGCTTCATGTATACTGATCGACCCTGTGGACGGTTGGTTTTGATGATGCGGTTCGATCAAACCTCTGACCTGATTGTAGTTGGTGGTGGCCACGCCGGCGTAGAGGCTGCACTGGCGGGTGCTCGACTGGGTGCTTCGGTGCTTCTGTTGACCCAGAGCATAGGGACGGTTGGACAAATGTCCTGCAACCCGGCCATTGGCGGTATCGGCAAAAGTCATCTGGTGGCCGAAATCGATGCCCTCGGAGGCATCATGGCAAGAGCCGCCGACCTGGCGGGCATTCAGTTTCGTACGCTCAATTCGAGAAAGGGCCCGGCGGTACAGGCCACTCGCGCACAGACCGACCGCCTGTTGTATCTGCAGGCCATTCAGGAGGCGGTGTTTGGCCAGCCTCATCTGTTTTTGTTGCAGCAATCGGTGGTTGACCTGGTGGTGGAGAAGGACCGGGTCGTCGGCGTAGTCACTCAGATGGGCCTGCGCATTCGAGCATCCGCCGTCGTTCTGACCACCGGCACCTTTCTGGGCGGCCGCATTCACATCGGCCTGCACAATCACACCGGCGGCCGGGCGGGCGAAGCCGCCGCCAACCCGCTGGCAGAAAGGCTCGGTGCCCTTCCTCTCAGGCCGAGTCGCCTGAAGACAGGTACACCGCCGCGCATTGACGGAACCAGTGTTGATTTCAGTGTCATGGAGCCGCAGCCGGGTGACGAGCCACGTCCCTGTCTGTCCAAAAGAAGCCGACCCGAAGACTCACCTCGCCAGATACCCTGCCATATCACCCAGACCTCTCCTGTGACTCACGAGATTATTCGCTCGGCACTGGACGAGTCTCCCTTGTATAGAGGCGATATTCGCGGGCCTGGCCCGCGCTATTGCCCGTCCATAGAGGACAAGGTGGTGCGTTTTGCCGATCGCACTCATCATCAGATTTTCGTCGAACCAGAGGGTCTGCGGACGACCGAACTCTACCCCAACGGCATATCCACGAGCCTGCCTTTCAAGACGCAGGTTGAACTGGTGAGAAGCATTCGGGGCTTTGAGGAGGCACACATTACTCGCCCCGGTTATGCCATCGAGTACACCTATCTGGACCCAAGAGATCTCGAACACACTCTGCAGAGCAGGGTTCTGGGCGGCCTCTTTATGGCCGGCCAGATCAACGGCACCACGGGTTACGAAGAGGCTGCCGCCCAAGGCTTGGTGGCCGGCCTCAATGCCGCCCGCCTGGCAGCCGGCCAGACACTTTGGGAGCCAGCCCGAGAGGATTCCTATACAGGCGTGATGATCGATGATCTGGTCAGCCGGGGTGTGCTGGAGCCTTACCGAATGTTCACCAGCAGGGCCGAGTACCGGCTCAGACTGAGACAGGACAACGCCGATTTCAGGCTCACTCCGACGGGGCGTGACCTCGGCCTGGTGAATGATGCGCTTTGGGCGGCCTATCAGGCCCGCCGCAAGGAATTTGACCGAGGCATGCGGATTCTTGAAGAAACGCGCCTGAGTCCGCAACAGATGGGCAACATGTGCGACCTGCCGAGCGGTCGATTCGACACCATGTCGCTGCTTGACTGGCTGAAGCGCCCGCAGATCCACATCGATCAGCTGGCGAAGCACACGGCCCTTGGCACCCTGTCTCGACCGGTGCGAATGCAGCTGGCCAGCGAGGCCAAGTATGCCGATTATGTCAAGAATCAGGAGAGGGCACTTGAACGCACTCGGCGAGCGGCCGCCACCACCATTCCTCAAAGCTTTCGGTTTGACGCCATATCTGGCCTGTCCAACGAGCAGAAGCAGCGGTTGCAACAGCAGAGGCCGGGCAATCTGGCCGCCGCCGCCAGGTTGCCCGGGATGACACCGGCGGCGGTTTCGTTGCTGGCGGTTTTCCTGAAGAAGGCGGAGCGATCCGGGTTGTCGGTTGAGTGAACAAACGCCTCCCGGGCGTTCACCTTCTTTGCCTGCTCCGACCGCCCGCCTGATTGCCCTTCAGGCTGGCATTGCTTCGCTGATCTGGTTGTATGTTCGCTGGGTGGGGGCGGATTCGGCTTCCGTTCTGGCCGCCGCCGGATGTGTCATTGTGCCCAACCTCTGGCTGGCTATTCGGCTGGCCAGAACCCAGACACCGGTCCTCTTCGGACTCGTGTCCCTGCAGGTCCAAAGGCTGGTATTGACCGCCGCCCTGTTTGTCATCTCTTTTATTGCCCTGCCCGATCTTGACCCAATTGTCTTCTTTATCACCTTTATCTCGTGCCAAACTGCCTTTATAATAGTCCTGCTCTGGCGTTAGGCACCTTTTTCCGCGAGTCTTGAGAGTCTTGCGGGGCGTTTTTTTATCCAGCAAGTGAGTTCTTTGAGTTATGGCTGCAGGCCCGCTGACTTCTGAAAGCTACATCAAGCACCATCTGACCAACCTCACCTGGGGGCGTCATTCAGATGGCACCTGGGGCTTTGCGACGACCGATGAACAGGTCGCAGAGATGGGTTTTCTGGCTATTCATGTCGACTCCATGCTCTGGTCGATTGGTCTGGGTATCGTTTTTCTGTCCATCTTTACGCTGGCCGCCCGCCGAGCGACCACCGGTGTACCCTCCATGCTTCAGAACGCTGTCGAGGCCATGGTCAGCTTTGTCGACGAAACGATTCGTTCCACCTTTAATCACAAGAACGCCATGATCGCCCCCATGGCACTGACGGTTTTTGTCTGGATTTTTCTGATGAACCTGATGGACCTGGTGCCGGTGGACTGGATTCCCCATCTGGCCACTGTGCTCGGTGTTCCCTACATGAAAATCGTGCCCACCACCGACCCCAACATCACCATGGGGATGGCCTTCAGTGTGTTTGCCCTGATTCTGATTTACAGCATCAAACAGAAGGGTGTGGGCGGCTTTTTTGGCGAGCTGGCCTTTCATCCCTTTCCCAAATACCTGTTTCCCTTCAACCTGTTTCTGGAGGGTGTTACTCTGGTCGCCAAGCCCATCTCGCTCGGGCTACGGCTGTTTGGCAACCTCTACGCAGGCGAGATGATCTTTATATTGATCGCCCTTATGTACGGGAGTCTTGCAACGGCTCTGGTGGGCGGTGTCCTGCAATGGATCTGGGCGGTGTTCCATGTCCTCATCATCACCCTGCAGGCCTTTATATTCATGGTCCTGACCGCAGTCTATCTGTCGCAGGCACATGACCTTGCAGAAGATCACTAGAACCCACTCGTTGACGAAAAAGGAGAATTTTATGGAAGCGGCAATCATTTATATCGCAGGCGGCATCATGATGGGCCTCGGTGCTCTGGGTGCACCCATCGGCGTGGGCGTGCTGGGCGGCAAGTTTCTGGAGGCCGTCGCCAGGCAACCGGAACTTCTGCCCATGCTCAGAACCCAGCTGTTTATCGTGCTGGGCCTGGTGGACGCAATACCCATGATCGCAGTCGGTATCGCACTCTATCTGGTCTTTGCGGTCGCTTAACCTGAAGTCGGTACCGGGAGAGCCTTAAGTCATGAATATCAACCTGACCATTCTGGGCCAATCGATTGCGTTTGCTTTCTTCGTATGGTTCTGCATGAAGTTCATCTGGCCGCCGATCATGGGAGCCTTGCGCGCCCGCCAGCATGCGATCGGCCTGGGTCTGCAACAGGCGGAGGAGGCCGAGCGAAAGCTTCAGGCGGCCAATGCGGAGGCCGACAAGATTTTGGTTGAAGCCAAAGAATCGGCTCGCGAGATTATCGAACAGGCCGACTCTCGTGCCGGCCAGATAATTGAACAGGCCAAAGGCCAGGCAGTCGCCGAGGGCGAGCAGATCAAGGAGGCCGCTCAGGCCGAAATCGAAAGAGAGGTCAGCCGGGCTCGTGAAGGGCTGCGTGAGCAGTTGTCCGATCTGGTGATGGCGGGTGCCGAAAAAGTACTGGGTGCTTCTGTTGACCGCAAGCAGCACGCCGGTGCCCTGAAAGACCTGACGGCTCAGCTCTAGTCTGCACATGGCAAATTACGAAACGCTGGCCAGACCTTACGCCAAAGCCATCTTTTCGGTTGCTCTGGCGGACGAACAGGGCCTGAGCCAATGGTCGAAGGCGTTGGCCCTGCTGGCCGCCGTTTTCGAGCAGGCTCGCGTCAGGTCGCTGATTCAGTGGCCGATGATGGGCCCGCAGCAAAAGGCTGATCAACTCATCGATCTGACCGACCAGAAAGACAACAGGCAGGTTTGCAATTTGCTGTATGCGCTGGCTGACAATGGACGACTGGGGATCATGTTCTTCATCTGGCGAGCCTTTGAGGCCTTGAAGGATCAGCACGAGGCCACCACTCAAGCCGAGGTCGTTACCGCCTTTTCGCTTCAGGACGACGAGCGAGACTCGCTGGCCAAGGCCCTGGAGAGGCGTTTTGGAGGCCGAGTGGAGATGTCGCTGAAGGTGGATAAAAGCCTGATCGGAGGAGCCATCATTCGGGCGGGCGACAGAGTACTGGACGGCTCGGTCAGAGGACGGCTCGAAAAACTGTCCAGACAATTGAGAAGAAAAGGGGAATAAAGCACAAAGAGGTAGCCATGGCGCAACTGAATTCAGCTGAAATCAGCGACATCATCAAGCAGCGAATCGAGGGTCTGACCGATTTTACCGAGGCGGCCAACGAGGGCACGATCGTCAGTGTAACCGACGGTATCGTACGCATTCACGGCCTGGCCGATGTGCAGTATGGCGAGATGATCGAGTTTCCCGGCGACCTCTACGGCATGGCACTTAACCTGGAGCGTGACTCGGTGGGTGCTGTGGTACTGGGCGATTACCGTGACCTGATAGAAGGGCAGAAGGCTCGCTGTACCGGCCGGATTCTGGAGGTTCCGGTGGGCGAACAGCTGCTGGGCCGGGTTGTTGACGCGCTGGGCCGGCCCATAGACGGTGGCGGTGCACTGGGCACAGATCAGACAGATGCCGTCGAAAAAGTAGCTCCGGGTGTCATCGACCGGGAGTCGGTGAGTCAGCCGGTCCAGCTGGGTCTCAAGTGCGTTGACTCGATGGTACCCATCGGGCGAGGTCAGCGCGAGTTGATTATCGGCGATCGCCAGGTCGGCAAAACCGCCGTTGCGATAGACGCCATCATCAACCAGAAAGACAGCGACATTCTCTGTATCTACGTTGCTATCGGCCAGAAGATGTCAACCGTCGCCAATGTGGTGCGCAAACTGGAAGAGCACGGTGCCCTCAAGCACACCATCGTGGTGTCGGCCTCGGCTTCGGATGCTGCATCCATGCAGTTTATCGCCCCCTATACCGGCTGTACCATGGGCGAATATTTTCGTGACCGGGGTCAGGATGCCCTGATCGTCTATGACGACCTGACCAAGCAGGCATGGGCGTATCGACAAATCTCCCTGTTGCTGCGCCGACCGCCTGGCCGAGAGGCCTACCCGGGCGATGTGTTCTACCTGCACTCACGTCTGCTGGAGCGAGCCTCCAGAGTCAACGCCGCCTATGTCGAGAGGTTTACCCAGGGCAAGGTCAAGGGCAAAACAGGTTCGCTGACCGCCATGCCGATCATTGAAACCCAGGCAGGAGACGTTTCGGCCTTTGTGCCAACCAATGTGATCTCTATCACCGACGGCCAGATTTTTCTTGAGACCGACCTGTTTAATTCCGGTCTGCGGCCGGCCATGAGCCCGGGTATCTCGGTTTCCCGAGTGGGCGGCTCAGCACAGGTGCCCTTTATGCGCAAGATCGCCGGTGGCATCAAGCTTGCTCTGGCGCAATACCGTGAACTGGCGGCCTTCTCCCAGTTTGCCTCCGATCTGGACGCCGCCACCAAAAGGCAGCTGGACCACGGCCTTCGAGTGACCGAACTGATGAAGCAACGCCAGTACGCCCCCATGTCGGTGGCCGAGATGGGTGTCAGCCTGTTTGCCGCCAACGAGGGCTACCTGGAGGATGTGGAGCCGGATAGGGTACAGGACTTTGAACAAGCCCTGCTGGCTTACATGAACAGCGAACAAAAGGACTTCATGGACAAGATCAACGCCACCGGCGAGTTCAATGACGACATAGTGGCGTCCATGAAGGAGGCCATAGAGAAGTTCAAATCCACTCAGACCTGGTAAGAGGATTGCGGAAGACCAGCTCATGTCGGTAGGAAAAGAAATTCGGACGCAGATCAAGAGCGTTCGCAATACTCAAAAAATCACCAGCGCCATGGAAATGGTGGCGGCCAGCAAAATGCGCCGAACTCAGGACAAGATGAACGAAGGCAAGCCTTATTCCGTCAAGGTTCGTGAAGTCATCGACCATCTTTCGGGAGCCTGCCCCGAATATCGGCACGTTTATATGGAAGAACGTCCCGTGAATCGAGTGGGCTATCTGGTGGTGTCCACCGACAAGGGGCTTTGCGGCGGCCTGAATGTCAACCTGTTTCGATTGCTGGTCGGCGACATGAAAAAATGGCACGACCGCAAGGTTGAAATTGATCTGGCTGTCATTGGCAAAAAGGCCCAGAGCTTTTTTCGGGCGTTTGGCGGCAATGTGGTCACTTCAGTTACCGATATCGGCGAACACCCGGTGATGGAAGACCTGATTGGCAGCACCAAGGTGATGTTCGATGCCTTCGGCGACGGCCAGCTGGACGCCATTTTTCTGGCCACCAACGACTTTGTGAACACCATGACCCAGCGACCGGTCCTTCGAAAGCTCCTGCCCCTGTCGGTGGCTGACTCTCCAGACGGTGCCGAACAGGGCCAGAGCCGCTGGGACTATATATACGAGCCAGATGCCCGAGACCTCATCAACGGGCTGGTTCAGCGCTATATCGAGTCCCAGGTGTATCAGGCGGCCGTGGAGAATGTGGCCTGTGAACAGGCAGCCAAGATGGTGGCGATGAAAAGCGCCACCGAAAACGCCGGCAAGCTCATTGATGACCTTCAGCTGGTCTATAACAATGTGCGCCAGGCGGCGATTACTCAGGAAATATCAGAAATCATGGGCGGTGCGGCGGCGGTCTGACCGCTTGTCACGCGCCCTGTAATTGTCTCAAGAGGACCAGCAATGAGCGGCAAAATAGCACAGATCATCGGTGCGGTTGTGGATGTAGAGTTTGAACGGGATGCCGTCCCCAAGGTGTATGACGCCCTGCAGGTCAAGGGCACCGATCTGGTCCTGGAAACTCAGCAGCAGTTGGGCGACTCTGTGGTGCGAGCCATCGCCATGGGGTCATCGGAGGGCCTGAAGCGTGGCCTTGAGGTTGAGAACACCGGCAGCCCCATTCAGGTACCGGTTGGTCAAGGCACGCTTGGTCGTATCATGGACGTACTCGGCCGCCCCATTGACGAAAAGGGCCCGATCGAGACAGACGAGGTCCTGCCTATCCACCGGCCGGCCCCCAGCTACGAAGACCAGAGGGGCGGCAACGAGATTCTGGAAACCGGCATCAAGGTGATTGATCTGGTTTGCCCCTTTGCTCGCGGCGGCAAGGTCGGGCTGTTCGGTGGAGCCGGCGTCGGCAAGACAGTCACCATGCTTGAACTGATCCGCAACATTGCCATTGAGCACTCCGGCCTGTCGGTGTTTGCCGGTGTAGGAGAACGCACTCGAGAGGGCAACGACTTTTATCACGAAATGAAGGAGTCGGGTGTTCTCGACAAGATTTCGCTGGTTTTCGGTCAGATGAACGAACCGCCCGGCAACCGCCTCAGGGTTGCCCTGACCGGCCTGACGATGGCCGAGCAGTTTCGCGACGAAGGCCGGGATGTGCTGATGTTCATCGACAACATTTACCGCTATACGCTGGCCGGCACCGAGGTCTCCGCTCTGCTGGGCCGCATGCCGTCGGCGGTCGGTTACCAACCGACACTGGCTGAAGAGATGGGCGTGCTGCAGGAGCGTATCACCACCACCAAAACAGGCTCCATCACCTCGGTTCAGGCGGTTTATGTACCAGCCGATGACCTGACGGATCCATCGCCCGCCACCACCTTTGCCCACCTCGATTCGACTGTGACCCTGTCTCGGGCCATTACCGACCTGGGTGTCTATCCGGCGGTCGATCCGCTCGACTCGACCAGTCGGCAGCTCGACCCTCTGGTTGTCGGGCAGGAGCACTACGAAGTGGCTCAGGGTACTCAGAAGGTGCTTCAGAAGTACAAGGAACTCAAGGACATCATCGCCATTCTCGGCATGGACGAACTGTCGGAAGAGGACAAGCTGACAGTCGCCAGAGCCCGAAAAATTCAGCAGTTCTTCTCTCAGCCCTTCTTCGTCGCCGAAGTGTTTACGGGCAACCCCGGCCGGTATGTACCGCTGAAGGAGACAGTCAAGAGCTTCAAGGCGATACTGGACGGCGAATGCGATCATTTGCCGGAGCAGGCCTTCTACATGGTGGGTGCGATCGAGGATGTGATCGCCAAGGCAAAAACCCTGTAATCCGAGGCGAGAGAGACCATGGCCAACAAAACCTTCAGATGCGACATCGTCAGTGCCAAAGAGGAGATTTTCTCCGGCCAGGTTGAAATGGTGGTTGTGTCCGGTACGCTGGGCGAACTCGGCATTCTGCCCAATCACACGCCCCTGTTGACTGGTATTAATCCGGGCCCGGTGCGCCTGCGGCTGTCAGGCGGCGAATCTGAGCCGGTCGAAGAAGTGTTTTATGCCTCCGGCGGGTTTTTGGAGGTACAGCCTACGCATGTCACCATTCTGGCCGACACCGCCCTGCGCGCCGAAAATCTTGACGAAGCGGCCGCCCAGGAAGCCAGAGCCAAGGCCGAGCGGGCACTGGAAGAAAGGGCCGATGACTTTCAGTTCAGCATGGCTGCCACCCAGTTGGCCGAAGCCGCCGCCCAACTGCGAGCACTGGAGAAGTTTCGCAGCCACACCAGTCGCCGCTAGCTTCTACTCTTCAGCCTGCCGCAATCCTTGTGAATTCCCTTGAAGTTGTAGTTCTGGCCGCCGGCAAGGGCCGCCGCATGCACAGCAGCCTGCCCAAGGTGATGCACGAAATCGCCGGCGTGCCGATGATTCGGCGAGTGGTGGATGTGGCCGCCGAACTTAGTCCCGCCCACATTCACGTGGTCACAAGCCCCGACCAAAAAGACTCGGTGGCCGCCTGTCTGCCCGCCTCCTGTCGGTTCAGTCTGCAGGACAAACCGCTGGGGACTGCCGCCGCCCTGCAGGTCGCCCTGCCGCATGTTTCGCCTTCGTCTGATCTTCTGGTGCTCTATGGTGATATGCCCCTGCTTCGCCCGACCAGCCTGACCCGTCTGCTTGAAGCCAGAAAAGCCGGCGCCGATCTGGCGATCCTGACGGCCATACTGGACGACCCGTCAGCCTATGGTCGAGTGATTCGGGACGACAAGGGTATGCCAGTCGAGTCGGTGGAGGCCGCAGACGCCACTCCCGAGGAGCTTGCTGTTCGAGAGATTCACACAGGCGTCTGTATTGCCTCAAGAGCAGACTTTGCCGACTGGCTTGAGCAGATCGATTGCGACAACAAGCAGGCCGAGTTCTATCTGACCGACACAGTGGCACTTGCAGCCGCCTCGGGCAAGCACCTGGAGGCTCTGGTGCTGGCCGATGCCAGCGAGCATCAAGGAGTCAACGACAGAGTGCAACTGGCACAGGCCGAGGCCGAGCAGCAAAGACGTTTTGCTTATCAGTTGCTGGCCGCCGGAGTCGGCATTTCAGCACCCGACCATCTGACCCTGAGAGGCGAGCTGACATTTGGAGCAGACTGCCGGATTGACACAGGAGTAGTGCTGACCGGCCCGGTGCAGTGTGGCAATAGAGTGCAGATCGGCCCCTATGTGGTGCTTCGGGATTGCCGAATAGAGGATGACGTGGTCATCGAGCCATTCAGCTATATCGAAGGGTGCAGAGTTCGCCGGAGTGCCCGCATCGGGCCTTACGCAAGGCTGCGTTCGGGTGCCGACATCGGCGAGGGCGTTGAGGTGGGCAACTTCGTTGAGGTGACTCGCTCCACCCTGGGGAAGGGGTCAAGAGCCAAACACCTCGCCTATATCGGTGATGCCCGCATCGGGCTTAACTGCAACATTGGTGCCGGCCTGGTGACCTGTAACTTCGACGGCGAAACCAAGTCAACCACCCATCTCGGCGACGGAGTCTTTGTCGGCAGCAACTCAACCCTGGTCGCCCCGCTGAAAGTCGGCGACGACGCCTATGTTGCGGCAGGCTCGGTCATCAGCGACGACATTGAGCCAGGCGAGGCGGCTGTATCCAGAGCCCGCCAGCGCAATCTGAGGGCAGGCCTGCTGAAGAATGCGATGCGCAAAAAGAACCAAAAGGACTAGGCCGCCTTCGTCTCCATATTCCTGTATGCTAGCCGGATTAGTCTCGGCGCGGCTTGAGTCATGTGCGGAATCATAGGTATAGCCGGTCGTGCCGATATAACGGCTCCATTAATGGAAGGCCTGGCCCGGCTTGAGTACAGGGGCTACGACTCAGCCGGCCTGGCGGTCGTTGGTTCAGAAGACGCCGAGCCAAAGCGGCGGCGTTGTGTGGGGCAGGTCAAAGCACTCGCACAAAACCTTCGCACTCAAGGCCTGTCGGGCGAAGTGGGGATCGCACACACTCGCTGGGCGACCCACGGTACGCCTTCCGAAGAAAACGCCCACCCGCTTGTTTCCGGCACAATAGCACTGGTGCACAATGGCATCATTGAGAACTTTCGACCGCTTCGCTCAGAGCTTGAGGCCGCCGGCTACCGGTTTGAATCAAACACCGACTCTGAAGTCATCGTTCATTTGATTCATCATCAGCTGGTGGCAACAGAGGATTTGGCGGAGGCCGTTCGAGCAGTCGTCAAAAGGTTGCAGGGCCAGTTTGCACTGGCGGTTATCAGCAGCTCTGACCCCGACTGCATCGTTGCGGTCAGATCTGGCAGCCCGCTGGTTCTTGGGTGTGGAGACGGTCAGAATTCGGTGGCCTCAGACGCCTCTGCCCTGGCCGGGTTGGCCCGGCAGGCGGTGTTTCTGGAAGAGGGTGATCTGGCCACAATTGCCGCCGATCGAATCGCCATAGAAGACCGAAACGCCGCTCCGGTAACCCGAAGCCCGGTGCCTCTGAAGTCAGGCCAGGAGGTTCGCCTTGGTCAATATGAGTACCACCTTCAACGGGAAATCTTCGCTCACCCAGACAGCATTCGGGCCGTTCTGGCTGACCGCCTTCAAGGCGACAGAGTCAGTGCTTTCGATGACTTCGCTGGTCTGCTGGACAGAGTGGAGGGCATCTCGATAGCGGCCTGTGGCTCAAGCTATCTGGCCGCCGAGGTCGCTCGACACTGGTTTGAAGAACTGGCCGGCCTGCCCTGCCAGGCAGAAATCGCCAGCGAATATCGCTACCGAGCCCAGGTAATCCAGCCCAATACGCTGTTTTTGACCCTGTCCCAGTCGGGCGAAACGGCCGATACCCTCGCCGCCTTCAAGAAGGCTCAGGGCCAGGGCTATCTGACGACTCTTTCCATGTGCAACGCGCCCCTGAGCAGCCTGCCGAGGCTGTCCGATATAGAGTTTATGCTGAATGCCGGCCCCGAAATCAGCGTGGCCTCGACCAAGGTTGTCAGTGCGAGCCTGGTGGCACTGCTTCTGCTGGCCATGACGCTGGCCCGCAGAAATGGTCTGACATCCAGCCGCGAAGCGGAACTTGTCGGCGCGCTCAGAGCCTTGCCGGAGCAGGTACAACAAGTGCTTCAGCGAGACGCCGACTTTGAGCAACAGGCGGTAGCCATCGCTTCTCAGAATCACGCCCTGTTTATCGGCCGAAGAGCCTTTTACCCGATTGCCCTTGAGGGCGCACTCAAGCTGAAGGAGCTCTCCTATATTCACGCCGAAGGCCATGCCGCAGGCGAACTCAAGCACGGACCCCTGGCACTTGTCGATGAGAATATGCCGGTCATCGCGCTGGCACCGGCCGACGACCTGATCAGCAAGCTTGAATCCAATCTGCAGGAAATCAAGGCTCGGGGCGGCAGGCTCTATGTCATTACCGACCAGAGCCTGGCCTCAAGGCTACAAGCCGAACTGGAGTGTGCAGTGATCCCGTTACCCGACACCCACGCTGTAACCGCACCGATCCTGTATCTTGTGTCGGTGCAGCTACTGGCCTGTCATGTCGGCCTGCATCGCAACACCAATCTCGACCAGCCTCGCAACCTGGCCAAATCGGTGACGGTTGAGTAGGTAACCGATTTTACTTTATAAATAATCTCTACGGGATAACCGAAGACAAGGTTTTCTGTGCGCATTTCGCCCTGATAACGCTACCAAAAACCCATAGACCCAAGAGTTATTGAAGTAATGCCACTACCTAAACTAGACCCATCAGGCAGAGACATAGAATACAGGCAGCGGAGTTTTAAGGAGATTTCCCGGATTGTTTACACTTGGCTGTTTATCAACGATGCCGGGCATAGGGAGATGGACAGAGACATTCTTGGCTTAGACCCACTTTCATCGAAAGGGTGGCAGTCTATGGGTGTTCTCCACTATCTGGGCCTGAAAAAAGAGTTCAAGGGAATTTTCTTTAATATTGACCTGAGCCAAGCGATAGACCAACTGAAGTCAGACGAACAGAACTTCAGCTTTATTATTGAGCTCTTAGAGGGCACCTCAACAGAATATAGCGAGGCTTTAATCAGAAGCCTCTATGAGGAGCGCAAATCTCAAGACAGAGATTTTGAGGAACATTACAAGCTTCGACTTAGGGAATTAGAGGGCACAGATGGTCGGAGCAATCGAACTCAATCAAGGAAAGAACAAGGCATACTAAGGGCAATTCTTTTCAGAGACGCACATGAAGCAGAATGCGCCATTTGTCAAAAAACACTACCCACAGACTTAATGGTCGCTGCTCATATCAAACCTAGAAGTAAATGCAGCGTATCTGAGCGCAAAAACCCAAATGTTGTAATGCCTATCTGCAAAGTTGGATGTGATGATTTTTTTGAGAAAGGCTATGTCCTTGTAGATTCTGACGGGGTAATACAAGCAAATCCAAAAATGGAGTATTCCTCGGAGCTAAGAAAAATTTTAAACAAGATTATTGGGAGGCAGTGCACTCACTTCAGTAAAGATACGGCTCAATTTTTCGAGTATAAACGGAATTGATTTAATAAAAACGGCAGAGGATGCTCATGTGCCGTGTCCAGCGGACTCAATTCTGCGATTCATTGAACCCAAATGACCCCGAGCATTCGGCATGACAAGTCTGATCGCCGTGCTCTGCCTTACGAATACCGTGCCGCCTAAAAATGCGAGTGTAGAAATGGACTCGGTATCCTGATACTGTTGAAGCAGTTATTGAGAGAGTAAGACCACTCTATCCAGTTCTATGAGGTGAAAGCGCATGTCGGAAGACGCACCCGTTCAAAAGATAATAATCCAGCAAGATACCAAATTTGGACTTTGGGGGGTTATTGTGGGGTTTGTTGGTATTTTCGGGCCGTCCTTCGCCCTGTCTCCCCTTGCATTCATTTTGGGCCTGGTTGGAGTATGCAAGGGACAAATCTTTACCGGATTGATAGCCATCGTCTTTTCAGTGATCGGCGTTCTGACCTCGGTTGTCATCATGGGCCTGATCGGCCTG
>RKSB01000087.1 GCA_007571095.1 K189A clade bacterium
CTCCGCATAGCCGATTCGAGGGTCGTTGCCGAAGAAGAATCCGCGAGTTTCAATGTCTTCATCGGTCAAGTTGCGCAACCAGAAGGACAGGCCAAATCGTCCGGGCGAATAGCCGAGGCGCAGGTTAAGCCAATGACTACGTGTTGACTGAGCATTGTGGCTGTCGGAAAAATAATAATTGTCGCGCCCCTGTGCCGACAGACCCAGAGTCCAGCTGCGGGCAAAGTGGTATTGCCCCGAGACGGCATACTGCCATTGTGGTGCATGCGCCTGATCGCGCCCGGACAGGTCCACTCCCCCTGCCCCGACAAACCGGGTGTACTCGGTATCCAGCACGCCCAGGCTTGCGTTTAGCTGCCAGGACGTATTGGGCCGATAAGCCAGTTCAAACTCCAGGCCGCAGTTGCGCCCGCGCACGGCGTTGCCAATGTACTCAACAAAAACAGGTGCCGCGCCCGGGCTGCTCGGCCCCGCAGAAAAAGAACTTCGAATCTGTGCATCTTCCCGCCGCATGTAGAAGAGTGTGAGGTAGGTGCTTAGCCGCCCGCTCATCCAGTGCTTCTTGAGGCCGAACTCGAGGTTATACAGAGTCTCGCTGTCAAATTTGCGAGGAACCTGAGGGTCGGCATTGAAGCCTCCTGCCTTGTATCCTCGAACAATGGCGGTGTACCACAGAGTCTGTTCATTCGGCGAGTACTCCAAGGCCACCTTTCCGCCAAAGAGCAGATCATTCGGGTCGAAGCGGACCCCTGTCTCTCGATAATCAGCCTCCCACAGCTCTCCTCTCAGCCCGAGTGTCAGCGTCCAGTTTGTCCCCAGCCGACGATTGACCTCACCATAAGCCGCATACTGCCGAGTGTCATAATCGCTGGTGAAATCGAGAGAGTTATCGGCAAGGTCGAAGTTGTTGGTGTAATCGCGCGTCAGGTCAACCGTACGGCCGAGATAATAAAGGCCGGCCAGCCATTGTGTAGCCGCCTCTGGCGAAGCCTCCGGCCGGCTGAGAAACCGCCATTCGACTGACGAAGTCTCACGGCTTCTTTTGTAGCGATCCGTCGAAGTATATTCGTCAGAGTCAAAGCCTCGAAATACCCAGTCCTCGTCGTAGCCGTAATCAATATCGGAATCCGACAGATTGGCCAGAAATTCAAATCGAGTGCGGTCTGTGTCCAGCGCCAGTCGAAGGCCTGCCTGTAGAGACTTCTGCCTGTCCTGACCGGGTTGGTCGCTCAGAGTGGTTCGGCTGTTGTTCAGCGAGAAGGCATCATAGCCATTGTCAATGTCGATATAGCCCAGATGCAGATCAAGCTGCAGATCCTGGTACACAAACCATTGCAGCTTGAATCGACCTGCGAACTCATCCTGGCCGTTGGTGTCCTCTCGGCCCAGATGATCATTCTCTATAAAGCCATCGCTTCGAGCCTGCTGTACTGCAACCCTGTAGAGCAGGCGACCGGGCAGAATCGGTCCGCTGTGAGAGATGCCTCCGCTGAACAAGCCGTGGCTGCCCAGCTGAACCTCCAGGTGATTGTCAAACTCAGATGTCGGCTCCTTGGTCCGAACATTGATCAGGCCGGCCAGTGCACCGGAGCCATAACGAGTGGCCTGAGGGCCGCGCAGTATCTCCACCTGCTCGACATCAAACAGGACACCTGCAGTACCCGCACCCGAAAAATCGACTCCATCAATCAAAAGGCCTACCGAGGGGTTTATTCTGTCGGTGAATTGCGAGCGTTCTCCCAGTCCTCTGATCTGGTAGAAGCGAGCCCGGTTGCTGCCCTGAGAGAGATTTACATTGGCCGCCAGGCTGAGAATCTCTTCCAGATGCCGAGCCTCCTGTGCTCGAATCATCTCCTCGTCGATTGCACTGATGCTGGCGGCCAGTTCAAGCTGACCGCGATCACGAATATCGGCGGTGACGATTATTTCCTCGACAGCGGTGGTTTGCGCAAAGACGGAAACAGGCTGTAAAACGACAGTCAGAAAGACCGCAGCGAGGTTGCCGAAGAGAACAAAAAACAAGGGCAAGGGCGGCATAACTTTCTCTCATTCCGGTCAGCAGACTTGAGTCAGTTACGCCGAGGCGATACCTGTCCCTACGCCGGTACTAACCTGGTTCAGGTTCAAAGGGTCGCCCTCACAGGGCTTCTCAGGATAGAATCCTCCCCTCAGGTAGCGACGATTTTAAGGCTCGGGCTTCGTTTGAGTCAAGCCAGCTGGCTGAAATTTTTGCCCTGCCTGAAGTAAGCTGTTGTCTTGATTTTTGTCAGAGAAGCCGATATGTCCGATCAGATTTGCCGTCAACTTGAGGCCAGAATACACCGCGAGATTCCTGTATCCCGCTTCATGGGCGTACGTCTCGTCAGCCTTGAAGGCAGCAGCCTGGTGCTGGAGGCCGCTCTTGAGCCCAACATCAATGTCCACAACACGGCTTTTGCCGGCAGCCTGTATAGCATTTGCGCGCTCGCCGGCTGGGCTCTGGTTACCCTGTTGGCTGAATCTGAGCAGCTCGATGCCGAGATTGTGGTTGCTCGAGGGGAAATCAAATATATTCGACCGGTCACGACAGAACCCATCGTTGCTCGCGCTGTTTTAACAGGAACGCCGGCCAGTGTTTTTGACTCGTTTCTTGATCAGGGCAAGGCGCGAGCGAGAGTGGAAACCCTTGTCGAACAGGAAAAGACTCCGGCGGTGATCTTTTCAGGCAACTATGCCCTGACAGGCAAGGCCGCTAGTCGTCCGGCTGCAGATAAAGACAGCGACTGTCCTCAGCAAACAGCACAGAGCCTTCGTACTCCTTCCTGATGTGCCCAAGAACCTGCTCTTCGGTGCCCAGAGTTCGCCCCATGCGATGCCCCAGCAGCAGCGATCCAGCCTTCAGGCGAGTTGCCATGCGAGCGATGGCAGAGGGTTTTGTGTGTACTCGGCTCAACAGCCCTCGCTGCCCCTGATCAATGCTCAAGTGAGCGACCAGCGTATGCACTGAGTCGGTCAGCCGAGGCAGCTGACCGAACGAAGCGGCAGACAGGTTGCCCGCAAACAGTATTCGAATGTCGCCCGTATCCACCAGCCAGGCCACTGCCGGAATGTTGCCGAAGTCAACAGGCAACGATTGAACCGACAGGCGGGAGTTGCGAAAACTGCTCCAGATTTTTTCGATGGCGGGTACCTGAACAGGCTCTATGTGGAAGGGAATGAGGGGTAGTATCGGCCTGGCAGCACTTGCCAGTAGTTCGGCGGGATAGATTTCAGCCACCGAAACCTGCTCCCAAAAATCAAACAGCTGGCGCGGCCCTGTCAGCAGGTTGTTGCCAGCAGGGGCTATGATCGGCAGGCTGTTTTTTCGTTGGCCATAGTAGGAGGTCCTCAGCATAACGGGCAGGTCGGCCCAGGTATCGGCGTGCAGGTTGTTCAAAAGCACCAGATCAAGATCGGCAAAATCCGCCGAATTGCGGACGAAGTTGGCGGCACTGCCGGCACCTGCGTTGACGAGCACACGCGCCCGATGATCGATCCAGAGCAGATAGGCCGCCCCCGCTCTTCCGTTTGCCAGATCGCTGCCACCAGAGCCCAACACCTGTAGCGAGACACCTTTTCGGGCACAGACGTTGTCGGCTTTCGCCGGCAGGCAAAAGCTGAACAGCAGAGTCAGGGCAAGGCTTCTCAGAAGGCACTTGAAGTCAAGATCCGACATTTACCAATACTTGCAGAAAAAGAGTTTGATTTTACCGCCAATCCGGCGACTAAAGGGCTTCGGTCAGATTTCTCCAGAAGCCGAAGCAGATTGCCTGGGATAGAATTCAGCCATGGCCAGGCGCAGAAAAACAGACTCCCCGCTTCCGGCAGCAGCCCCTCGGCTAAGACTGGACAAGTGGCTCTGGGCCGCCCGGCTTTTCCGTACTCGATCACGAGCCAAGCAGGCGATTCACGGCGGCAAGGTACACATTTCGGGAAGAAGCAGGCCCAGCCCTTCGAGCGAGGTTGCCGTGGGAGATGTTCTTCGAGTCCGCCAGGGTCATGATTTGCGCGAGCTGGTCGTCAAGGCCCTGAGCGACCAAAGGCAGGGTGCTCCAGAGGCGGCCCTTCTTTACGAGGAGACAGAGGACAGCCTGCAGGCCCGCCAGGCTGTCAGCGAAGCCAGACGACTGAACCGGCTGAGCTGGCTGGCAGGCACAAGACCCGACAAGAGAGAGCGTCGCGAAAGACTGCGGCTGAAATATGGCCGAAAAGACGCCTAACCGCCCGCCGGCTCTGCTTTGGCCAGATCGGCCTCTATTTGCTGTACTTCGTCCAGGTCCCTGCGCAGAGTTCGAGAAGCAATGTAATAGTGCGTAGAGGATGCGATCTTGGCAAAACAGGCAAACAGCAGGGCATATTGCAACGCCTTGCCCTCATTGTTGCCGTCGTACTGGAAGTAATTGATCACATCGCTGACAATGCCGACTATCTGAGGACCCAGCCCCAAACCAATGATGTTGACAATGAACAGCAGAATGGCCGCCGTCACAGCCCTCATGCCGAGAGGCACCAATCCCTGGGCGGTCGCAAAAACCGGACCGGATTGAAGGTTGCCCATAAAGGAGGGCAGGGCGTAGAACACCAGAAAGAGCGTAAAGCTTTCGGCGAGATAGGCCGCAATATAGAAGGGCATCGAGAGTAGCATCGCAAGCGACGGTATCCACATATACCATCGCCGGTCATAGATGGACAGTTTGTCAGTTACCCATCCGCCCATCATCACGCCGGCTGCTCCGGTGATTCCGAGCAGAAGCCCCAGCTTGACACCGATTTCCGAGCGAGGCACTTCAAAGACGCGCTCGATAAAGGCCGGGTTGAAGGCAGCCAGCCCGTAGCCGACAAAGGCGTGTAACGAAGTACCCATCGACATGTGAAAGAAGGATTTCTGCTTTTTGAGTACCTGCATCACTCTGGCCAGAGGGACGGGCGGAGTTTCGTCCTGCCGGGCCTGCCTTTCGCCTTCCTCTGACTCTCCTCTTTTGGGTTCACGAATGGTCAGAAGTACAACAATCGACAACAAAAGCCCGGGTATACCGACGATGAAAAAGGCGGTTCGCCAATCCCAGGTTTCGCTGATCCAGCCACCCAGCATGATGCCGAGGGTGCTGCCAATAGGAATGCCCATAGAGTAAAAAGCCAGCGCGGTGGCTCTCTGTCCGGGCTTGAAGTAGTCCGCCAGCATGGAATGGATGGGCGGGCTTGCACCGGCTTCACCAACGGCGACACCAATGCGGCAGATGGCCATCTGCAAAAACGAGGTTACCATGCCGGATAAAGCAGTCATGGCACTCCAGAGTGCCAGAGCTATGGCCACGATGGTTCTTCGAGTGTACTTGTCTGCGAGCCTGGCGATGGGAATGCCCAGAGTGGCGTAGAAGAGAGCGAAGGCAGTGCCGGTGAGGAACCCCATCGCGGTGTCGCTGACACCAAATTCCTCTTTGATGGGCTGGACCAGAATGGTCAGGATTTGTCGGTCAATGAAGTTGAAGATGTAAACGATGAGGAGAGTTATCAGAACATACTTTTTGTAATGCACTCCCAGCCGTTTGCTGAATCTTTCTGCGGTGTCGTTGGGCCCTGGTGTTCGCATGCTCAGTCGCCTTCGGCAGCCATTCGGCCTGTGACCGAAAACGGAGGCAGCTGTTCAAAAAGTCGGCATTCAGGGCAAAGTCTGTTCAATCGAGTTCCTTCTGTAGGTTTCAAGGTGAAGAATGTCGGAAGCTCCCGTCTCGCTCGCCTGTCGGCGCAGGGAGGCGGCACTCTCATCCTGCATGGCGGACAGTCGATGGCTCTCCGCCTGCGTGATTATAACCAGTCGTGATGCTTTGCAGGAAGAAGCAGGGCGAAATCAAAAAATCCTGCTCCTTCGGCCCTCAGGGAAGAGGCTGTTCAATGTAGTTCCTTCTGAAGGTCTCAAAGTCAAGCGTATCGGCGGATTCCATCTCGGCCTGTCGGCGCAGGGAGGCGGTGCTCTCGGCCTGCATGGCG
>RKSB01000202.1 GCA_007571095.1 K189A clade bacterium
TTCGAGAGCGGAGGTCCGCCGGCCTTGAAAGGCTACTGAGAAATCCGAATTTCGCTTCTCGACCTGCTCTGGTTTCAGAGGAATTTGAACCCTTGCACGCCGGTATCCGTTTGTAGTCAGCCAGGTCGATGCGGTTGGGTCTGGTATCCAGAGAGAACTTCAGGCTTTTTCGTCCTCCAATGTGCAGTTCGCCGCTCGAATGAGCCTGATTATTCGCCAGCCATTTGCGATGGTGATGCAGCCAATTTCGGCAGTCGAGTCAGGCTATACGCCGCCAGTGCCAGCGGAAACCGCCGACTGGCCACCTGCTTGAGCCCTCGATGCTACGTCCTTTGACATGACTCCGGCCGTCTCGATTCAGCCGACGTCTGGCCATTCCAACCGAAGCACTGGATCGCCGGTTCAAGCCCCCTTGGCTTCAGTGCTTTTCGGTTTTTTCCTTTGCACCAGAGCAACATGGGCTCATCGGTGATCGATTCGCGAGTCTTGTTCGACCAGTCCTCGCCGCGAAAATTCCGCACCCTGTTAAACGACCGCTCAGGAAAAGAGGTTGCCCTCTGCTACAGGCTCGCCAGGTCGGTCAGGGCCTGCATGGTCGATAGGTTTTTTCCGGGCTCCCTCTTTTGGCTTCATTGCCTTCCGGCCTCAGCAGGAGCTGAGCGAGGCGCACTCGATCAGTTCGAATTAATTGCCAGCGGTTGAGAACAGTGAAAAGGCATCGGCGGCAGCCATATTGGGAACAGAAGCAACTCCTGTGGTATCCGAACAAAATGAGTTGCTCACAATGTTTGAGCAATCCGGTTTATGATGCAGGAGGGCAGTCCGGTAATTTTGTTCGTCTGGAGACAGTAACCATGCTTAAGTCAATGCGAATCGAGGACTATATGGCCAGCAACCATCCGACGATTGAAGCCGACAGGGATCTGTTTGATGCCATAGACATAATGCTGACACACGGATTATCAGGTATCACAGTGGTCAATGAACAGGATGAGCCCGTTGGCATGCTGTCCGAACTCGACTGCCTGAGGGCTGTGCTCAAGGGTGTTTACCATCAGGAAGCGATGGCTACAGTGGGCGAATATATGACCACGCCCTGCGATACGATCAGCCTGTCAGACGACATTATCGCGGTCGCCCAAGACATGATCGACCGCAAACGGAGGCGCCGACCGGTGGTAGCAGATGGCCGCCTGGTTGGAGTGGTGACGTGCCGGGAAATTCTGCGTGCCGTCAAGGTGTGGAATGCACCTTCCGATTCCTCCAAAAGCTGAATTCGGAAGTACTGCCTTCTCCCTCCCCCTCGGCCCGCTTAGCTTTCAAGGAGGCCCTGCTACTGAAAAGCCCTCATCGAATGGCGGGCGTAAGACCATGCCCTTCGATACGATCAGCCTGCCAGGCGGACATTATCGCGGTTGCCAAGACATGATTGACCGTAAGCGAAGCACCAGTATTCCGAGTAACCGGCTGGCCCTTCGGAAGGCTCTTTTTCTCTAAAGTCAAGCACTTATATGCATAGTTTGATGCATCTCCCCCGAAAGCCTCTCTGTTTTGAAGCCATGCCATGGTCCTTTAGCAATGAAACCCATGCTTGACCCGCAACGAGACCTGAAGGGTGCGACTCCCGAAACGCTGGTACGTACCCTGCTGAAGTGCCGGCAAAAAAGAAGCCGTCTGCCGGCAAGCCGGGGGATCGTCTTGCGCATCTGGTCAAACCTTACTGATTCCCGCATCTTGTACCTGGTTGCGAACGCCTGAACGTATCGGCCCAGGTCTTTAAGCGACAGCTTGTGAAGTGCCCCCTTGTGTGCTTCTTCAACAGACTCCAGAAAGCCAGAGGCTGAAACTTTTTAACCGCAGGGGTTGTCTTACTGTCAGAATTGTGGTTGAATGGGGATACAGCACCAGACAAGCAGAAGCCCAAGAGTCTTGTGCTTCACGAACTTGGGGTGTTGAGTTAGCGGTAGCCACTCGGCCCTGTCTAATAAAGGTTGATGCGGACTGCAACCTGCAAAGTCGCTGGCCAAATCACCAACCAAACTCGTAACTGGTTGATTTAGTTGCGAATAAGGCAAGAAAAGGGATTTTCTTTATAATTCTGGATATTTCTGGAATTTTTCTGATTTTTTCTTAAAAACACCGCCTTCTTCGATTATTTTTCTGTATTTTTTCGCAGGTCGCCTTGCAGACCGCCTTGTTACAGTGTGTTTTTAGTCAGATAACTCCTTGATTCGCAAAAGAATTAGCCTACAAGCTCCTTGAACTGTTGCTTGAGGTCGTCAAACCCTTCCTTTTCGATCAGTGCCAGTATTGCCGCTTCAAGCGTCTGGGTGTCGTATAAGTCCATGCGATCGGCCACTTCCTGAAAAAGCTCTTTCATTCCTGCGCGACATTTTCCACCAAACTGCGCGTTATATGGCGAGCGTTTACGGCGTCGAACGGCTGGTTGACGGCTGATAAAGCCGCTTGCCGCCCCTGCGGCCATGAATTTCTGCTGTTGCTCCGGTGTTGGCGGGGTCCGGTATCCTGCCCCCGTTAGTTGCTCCAGATCTATCTGCTCCTGCTCATCACTCAGGCCCAGGGACGCCCGTTGTTGATTAGACATTTTCTTTAACCTCTTGTTTTTACTAGTTTTTTATTAGTCAGCTCGCATAACTGCCATAAGACGTTGCTTGACCTCCTCGGCGTATAAGCGCGCATTTTCCGCAGCCTTTTCTATGCTCCGCCGAGCACTTCTGCTGTCGGCTTCCAGGCCGTTCACCGTGCCACCAAAGGAAAAAATCGAACGAAAAGCCTCACGATCAATCAGCGAGCACTCAAAAATGTCCACTCCTGCCTTGTCGAACTCGGCAAAAAGTGCCTTGCCCGTCTTGGTAACAATGGCGGCACTCAGGCGAGTAAACAGCACACAGAAAGGAATGTTGCGATTGGCCACGCGCGCGCCGTATTTAATCGTTTTGATGGTCCTGGCCGCTTCTTTTGCGTCATTTTGCGAGGGTTGAGAGGGAATTATCACCAGATCGGCACGGCTTACCGCGCCAATAACCGCGCTACTGGCTACGCCCTCAAGATCAACCAGCACAAAGGATGTTTGCTCCCTTGCCTGCTCGATCACGTCCAGAATGTTATTTTCATTAACCTCTTGAAAAAGTTGAATATTTTTTGGTGTATCGCCGTGTTTTGCCCATGCCGCACTGTGCTGGTTGGGGTCTGCGTCGACCAGCGAAACGCCTATATTTTTGTCCTGCCCCTGCCGGGCGAGCTCGCAGGCCAGAACAACGCAGGCAGTGGTCTTGCCTGCACCACCCTTGCTTGATGCAAAAACTACTACGGGCATCCTGAAAAGCTCCTGTTTATTAATATTTAGTTAACAAGAAGATAACTATAACTGAAATATAACTTATGGTTATCCGATTGTAAAGATATTTTTGGTTACTTTATATATATCTTATGGCTAACTGGTATTTATTCAGTTATCTAGTTATCTGAAATTTATCTGGTTATTAAGTTTACTTTTGAATATTCGGTATTTATCTGGTTATGTAGAATATATCTAGTTATTTAATTCTATCTATATTGTTATTCAGTATATACTTGGTTATCTGGTAATAAACTGAATATACAAAAGATAACTATTATTGTCGACCAGACATGTCCTTGGCCTGCCGCCCCACGGCTGGAACCGAGAGAGCAGGGGTCGAAGACGGCGGGCGACAGCTTGGGCTGCATCCAATCGCCAACATCTACCGTCTACATCGCTGTAGCCCGGCAGATAGCAGGCGGCAACCGACGAAACCGACAGCTTGTTACCCAACTATAGTCCTGCACCAGGTGGCTCCTCCTGTGGTTTGAATCTCTATCATGGCTTGTTACGCAACTATAGGCCTGCACGAGTCCTGCAGGGCCCACCGGAGTTTGGAGCGGTAGCTCGTTAAGGCGCGTTCTTAACCTTTTCGGGCCTCTAATCCATACACGGCCCTCCAGTGTGCGGCTGGCGGTTTGTTGCCTCACCCTGGAATCAGAGGGGGCGGGCGGGCGACACCGACCGATGCCTTATTACTGGGCATCAGGGGAAGCACCTTCAGCATTAGTAGGGGCTCTTTACCGACTAACCGGCCGATGGCTTGTTACTGGAAATCAGGGGAAGCAGGCAGGCGTTTCGATAGACAGTAGCCAACAGCTTGTTACATTGCATCCAATTGCTGCATCTGCGTGCTACTCCCACAGATAGTGGACGGTGGCCAGCGGCTTGTTACTGGGCAACGGCTCTGTTGCTGACTATTCTGTTGGAATACAGGGTCTCAAACTTCTTCGGGCTTGCGAGCCACAAGTCTTCTGCCAAAATAGAATATACGGGTCAGTGTTGCCCCCAGAATAATGCCCAAAATCAAGGCACTCACTACCCAGATGAAAATAGAAACTCGAGGAGACTGCCAGCCAAACAGGTTTAGCTCGACCGGCGTACTGTTATCTGCGCCCAGCAGAAAGCCAATCCCTGCAACGAACAAAAGGGCGCATGTTGACAACAGAGATCGGACCCAGACAAGCATTCAACTGTCCGCAAGCACCTCAGGACGTGTGACCAAGTTTTTGTCCGGCTTCGAGAGCAATGTGCATGGATTTATTGATTTTCTCTCTCAGGGCCTTGCCTGGCTTGAATCGGGGTATACGACGTTCATTCAACTGTACCGGGTCGCCTGTCTTGGGGTTGCGACCGACATGAGGGGCAAGCCTGCGCACCGAGAAGCTTCCGAAGCCGCGTATCTCCACTCGGCCTCCGCTGGCCAGAACCTCAGACATCTCCTGAATAACAACTCCCACCGCCAAAGCAATGTCCTTTTCGGAGGTAAACGCCCTCTGCTTGTTATAAATGCGTTCTATCAGATCAGATCGATTCATCGCTTGTCATCCGGCAGGCCCTCTGCCAAGTCTTTTGGTAAAACAAGGTAAGTGGCTGAAAATAATGCTAATTGACAAACAACAGGCTGACAAGTCCGAAGTTCTTTCGATGTTCCGGCGAATGCCATTGATTCTCTGCCGAGTACTCAGCCGCCGCTTCCTCCAATCAAGGTTCGCCGGGCAGTGACTCCACAAGAACTCCGGTCAAGAATTCAAGCCGATTACCGCAATTGGCTTGACCAGCAGGGGCACGACAGCAGGTCCTGCCAGCAAGAAATGATGGATGCCATTGTCGAGGGAATGGAGGGGTTGTTGGATAAAGACGACGATCAGCCTCGACTGATGATGCTGGAGGCTGGCACCGGCATCGGCAAGACGCTGGGTTATTTGCTGACGATGCTGCCAATCGCCCGGTCGCTGAACAAGACGCTGATTGTCACAACCGCCACCATTACTCTGCAAAATCAGCTGATTCGAGAAGAGCTGCCAAAGCTTGCGAAGGCACAGGACGACAATTTCACTTACGCGCTGGCAAAAGGTCAGGGTCGTTACTGTTGCATTCGAAAGCTCGACCGAGTGGTAGCGGGCGAGAGGCTTCCTCAGGAATTGTTTTTGCCACAGGAGAAGGCTCAGACCACGCCGGACAAGACAGGGCCTTACGAGGAGATGCTGAACGAACTCAAAAAGGGCGACTGGAGCGGTGACTTTGACCTGTGGAAAAAGGGTCGGCTTGAGCGAAGTGTTCTGGACAGGGTTTCGGTACAAAGAGAGGACTGTACCAGTGATCGCTGCCAGCATTATTCATATTGCCCCTACTTCAAGGCAAAAAGAAAGCTCAAAAGTGCTGACATAGTGGTCGCCAACCACGATCTCCTGCTCATTGCGCTGATGCTCGAAAAAGAGGTGCAGATCCTGCCTGAAGAAGCCATTTACGTGATCGACGAGGCGCATTCGCTACCGCAAAAAACCCTTCATCAACTGACCGGTGTCTTCAGTGCTCACTCGGTGGCTGGCTATCTGGGCAGCCTTGTCAGCACTCTGGATGGCCTGAACAAGCTGATGGGTGCACCAGACGAACTGAGCAACGGCTTGAAAACGATGATGGC
>RKSB01000173.1 GCA_007571095.1 K189A clade bacterium
CCGCTCGATGATCCTCCGGCAGACCGAGGCGGACTCTGTCGCCGAAGACGGCTTTCAGATCATACAGGCAGTCATCGGTCGGTTGAATAGCCCAGCGGGAGCCCAGCGTCAGGTCGGCGACCGCCTGTTTCGAGCAATAGTGGATACCCAGACGACAACCGTGGCCTCGGTGCTTGCGAAGTAGCTGCTCCAGTTGATTCAGGTTGCCATTGGAATCCTGGTCTTCGTTCAGCACCAGATAGACTCCGGCATCGGCTCTGACCATCTCCGTTGAGCGCAGGCTGGTGGCTCTCATCCGTACATCGTCTGTGTAGTCGTCCGCCTCCATCTCACCGGTCAGGAATACCACCTGTTTTTCTTTTAACCACTGGCACTCTTCCAGCAACTCAGTGCCTATCGTAATCTCGATTCGACCGCTGTCATCCTCCAGCAGGGCAAAAGCCATGCGATTGCCCTTTTTGGTCCATTGTTTGCGCAGGTCAACCACCAGGCCTGCGATGGTCTTGTAATCGCCGGAAGCGGCTTTGCGTTTGCCCTTGCCTTTCGCCGCCTTCGACCCCGAAGAACGCTTTCTTAACTGAAGCCCGTCGCCGAATTTGAGTTGGGCGATGGGCGTAACTCGGGCATGGCCCGTCTCCTGACTGTAGAGGCGAATCGGATGAGAACTCAGGTAGAGCCCCAGTGCTTCGTACTCGGCATCGAGCAGCTGACGGTCTGACCAGGGCGTAACAGACTTGATCTGAACCTGTGAAGCATCGAACATATCCTCCTCGGCAAACAGGTCAACCAGTCCTTCGTTCCGGTTACGCTGTTGCTGGTCGGCAAGGTGGGTTGTCTGCCCAAGGTGGGCCAGCAGAGTGGCTCGGTGGACTCTTGTTTCCGGAACATTCGACCCTGCCTGCAGAGGCAGTGAGTCGAGCGCGCCTGACTTGATCAGTGCCTCCATGGACTTTTTGTTGCTTCGCTGGCCAATCTGCCGACTGCACAGGTCAAACAGATCTTTATAGGGAGACAGCCCGGCCTCCTTCGCCAAATCGTTGGCGGCACCTGTACCCACTCCCTTGATGCCTCCGAGGCCATAAAGAATGCTTTTGTTCTCGGGTACGACAAAGTGACGCTGGCTTTGGTTGACATCGGGAGAGGACACTTCCAGCCCCATCGCCGAACAGGCAAGCAGCAGCTTGGCCACTCTGTCGGTATCCTGCATTTCCGCTGACAGGGTGGCGGCCATAAATTCGGCCGGATAATGACATTTCAGCCAGGCGGTTTGCCAGGCGATCAGTGCATAACCCACGGAATGGGACCGGTTGAAGCCATAGCCGGCAAATTCCAGCATCAATTCAAAGATTTTTTCGGCAACCTCCTTGTGAATGCCGTTTTGAACGGCACCTGCGACAAATTTATCCTGCTGTTGCTGCATTTCCTCATGATCTTTTTTGCCCATTGCACGGCGCAGAGTGTCTGCATCACCCAGGCTGTAACCACCCAGGCGACGGGCGATTTCCATCACCTGTTCCTGATAGACGATCACGCCATAGGTCTTTTTGAGTATCGGCTCAAGCCTGGCATCGAGAAGGCTTATTTTTTTACCATGCTTGCGTTTGGCAAACTCCTCGCTCATGCCTGACCCCAGAGGGCCGGGGCGATAGAGTGCTACCAGAGCGGCCATGTCCTCGAATTCACTCGGCTTGAGCTGGCCGATCAGTTGCCGCATGCCTCGACTCTCAAGCTGAAAAACACCCTGAGTATCGGCCTTCTTGAGCTGGTCAAAGACAGCCGGGTCATCCAGCGGAATCTGGTCGATGGCGAGCTTTTGTTCGCCATCGGAGTGCCGTTCGTTGATCAGGTTTACCGCACGGTCAATGATGGTCAGGGTTCGAAGCCCGAGGAAATCGAACTTCACAAGCCCCACTGACTCGGCATCGTCCTTGTCAAACTGAATGAGCGTATTTTCGCCGCTGTCATCCAGCGTCAGAGGAACATAGTCGTTCAATGCACCGGGTGCGATCACGACGCCACCCGGATGCTTGCCACAGCTGCGGACACAGCCTTCAAGCTCAAGTGCCATGTCGAGAATCTCGGCGGCTTCCGGATCATTGTCCCTCAGGTCCCGCAGTTCCTTGTCCTTGCTCAAGGAACCCTTCAGGGTTGCATCCGGGCTGTGCGGAATCATTTTGGCCAGACGGTCGCCCAGACCATAGGGTTTGCCCAGCACTCGCGCAACATCCCGAATGGCCGCCCGAGCAGCCATGGTGTTGAAAGTGATGATCTGGGAGACGGTGTCTTTGCCGTAACGTTCGACCACATGGTCAATAACCCGATCACGGCCGTCGATGCAGAAGTCAATGTCAATGTCGGGCATGGACTTGCGTTCCGGATTGAGAAATCGCTCGAAAAGCAGGCCGTATTTGATCGGGTCAAGGTCGGTAATGCCGAGTACATAGGCGACCAGCGAACCGGCACCCGAGCCTCGCGCCGGTCCCACGGGTACTCGGTTGTGTTTTGCCCAGTCAACAAACTCCATCACGATAAGGAAGTAGCCGGCGAAGCCCATGTCAACGATGACGCCGAGTTCAAATTCCAGACGTTGAAGGTATCGCTCCCGCTGCTCTTTCGATTGAGCCAGAAGTGCCTGGCAACGAAGCTCCAGCTTCGAATGGGTCAGCTTTTTGAGTATCTCCTCTTCTGACTGGCCGGTTTCGTCCTGATAGCTTGGCAGCAGATAGGTATCGTTACTGAAGCTGAAGCTGCACCGTCTGGCGATTTCGACCGAATTGGCGAGGGCACTCGGGCAGTCGTCGAACAGTTTGCGCATCTCTTTGGGCGACTTCATGTACTGCTCTTCGGTGTAGTGTCGAGAGCGATTGGGGTCGCTCAGTACAACGCCTTCCTGAATACAGACTCGGGCCTCGTGAGCACCGAAATCCTGCCGTTGCAGAAAACAGACATCGTGAGTGGCAACCACCGGCATGGAATGCTCGGAAGCGAGTTGGACGGCTTGCTGAATGTAGGCTTCTTCGCCGTCGTGGCCGGTTCTCTGCAACTCTATGTAAAAACTGTTCGGCCAGTGGTCGGAACATCTGTTGAGCCAGTCGGCCGCCGCCTCGGCCTTGCCTGCACCAAGCAGCTGGCCCAGAGTGCTGTGGCGGCCACCGGAAAGCACCAGAAGCCCCTTGCCATAGACTGCAAACTGGCTTTCGTGAACAAGGTGGCTGCCGTCTTCAAGCGGTTTAAGGTGGGCTTCAGAGACCAGTTTGAGCAGGTTTCTGTATCCTTCCTGATTGCGAACAAGAAAGAGCATCGGCCCGGCAGGCAGGTTCTCTGGCTGAACCGTCAACTCGCATGCAAAAATCGGCTTTATGCCTCTTTTGCAACAGGTCTTGTGGAACTTGATCGCAGCATACAGGTTGTCCTTGTCGGCGAGTGCCAGTGCCGGCATACGGAGTTTGGCCGCCTGCCTGACCAGGTCATCTACCTTGGCCAGACCCTTGACGATAGAGAACTCGCTACGCACTCGAAGGTGTATGAAATCGAGAGAGGATTTCGATGGCATGGCGGCTCTTCAGAAGGTTGGAGTCGAGGAATTACTCATTCTAACTTAAAGGCCATTCGACTCTTGAGCAATCGCTTGACCGGCGCGAAGGATCGCCGATGAAGAGGCGTTGGACCGAGTCGCTCGAGGGCTTCCAGATGGGCGGAAGTGGCGTAGCCCTTGTGCCGACAAAGGCCATAGCCGGAATAGTTGTTTTCTTGTGCTTCCAGATGGGCATCGCGGCTGACCTTGGCCAGAATGGAGGCGGCGGCAATTTCGGCAAACAGCTTGTCGCCGCCGACTATGGCGACGGTTGGCCAGGGTACTGACGGTACCTTGTCGCCGTCTACTCGAACAAGTGTCGGCTTCCTCTTCAGTGCCATCAGTGCCCGCTGCATCGCAAGCAGGGTGGCCTGCAGGATATTGAGCCGGTCGATCTCGTGGTGGCTTGCCGAAGCCACTGCCCAGGCCAGAGCCTGTTCCTTGATGGTTTGAGAGACTCGGCTACGAACAGCGGGAGTCAGCTTTTTTGAGTCCTGAATGCCGGGCGGTGGTGGTGAGTCGGGATCGAGGATCACGGCGGCCGCCATCACCGGCCCGAACAGTGCTCCCCTGCCCGCTTCATCCACGCCGGCGATTCGACTCAAAGGCATCACTCCGTCAGGAAAAAGCGGACTGTTCAGGGACGCGCGCAGATGATTTCAGCACTGCAGGCCAGTTCGCCTTCTACCGTGGCAGTGGTCTTGTGCTTCATGATTCTCGATTTGATGCTGAGAGCTTCGGCTTTCAGGGTAAGGGTGTCGCCAGGTACGACCATTCTGCGAAAGCGAGCCTTGTCGATGCCGGCCAGAAAGAACATGGGTGCATCCTCGGCGGCTTCGGTGGCCACTGACTGGATGGTTAAAAGGCCGGCGGTCTGAGCCAGTGCCTCGATGATGAGAACGCCGGGCATCACCGACTGTTGCGGAAAATGTCCGCTGAAGAAGGGTTCGTTGACGGTAACATTTTTAAGTGCGGTGAGGGTTTTCCCCGGCACAACGGAAAGGACTCTGTCAACCAGCAGAAAGGGATAACGATGAGGCAGACACGAGCGAATTTGCTCGATCGTCATCACAGGCTCGGGCATCGACTGCTGCCTTAGAGGTTGTTGAGTTTTTCAGTCGCCTTGCGAGTGATGTCACGAAGAGGATTTACGTAAAACACCGCCTGCCTGTTGAAGTAAAGCACCGCATCGTAGGACTCCAGAGCAATCAGGTCCTCGACGACCTCTTCCAGACGAGGGGCAAATTTCTCGAGCAGACGTTGAACTTCCTGCTGCTGAATCTGCTGCAACAACTGTAGCTGGCCATCGCGACGCGCACGCTTGGCCCGAATATCGGAAACAAGCAACTGCCTTTGCGATTCACTCAGGATGGCCTCCTCTTTTTGCAGGCGATTCTGCAAAGCCTCCATCTCGTCATTCAGGGCTTTCACCGAGTCCAGCTGAGGCTTGAGTTCCTCTTCCAGATCCTCGGTAAATTCTTTGGCTTCATCGGTTTCAAGGATGGCTTTGTTGGCGTCAAGAAAGACGATGTTCAGTTCTGCAACCGCTGCAGACGGAACCAGACTCACCAGCAGGAGAACAAGCCATAATTTTCGGGCAACCATACTACTTCCTCTTAAAACTTTTTGAAAACAGAAAAAACGCATCTTTCGGCAGGCGAAAAACGAGTCGCATTTGAGCCATGACAAGCTGAAGAGGGGCTAGCATACTCCAAGAACCGATTTTTCGCAGTATTTCAGGCCGAAGCCGTCTGAAAAAGCGAATCTCGACCATTCAGATCAGCCTCCTCATCGCGCCGAGTCAGTACCTCACAACCCGTGCCTGTTACCAGTAGAGTGTGCTCCCACTGGGCCGTCAGCTTGTGATCTCGAGTAACGATAGTCCACTGATCCGGCAGGGTACGGACCTCGGCACTCCCTGCATTGATCATCGGCTCTATGGTGAAGGTCATGCCGGCCTCAAGCCTGAGGCCGGTGTTTCGGCGGCCGTAATGGAGTACCTGAGGAGGCTCATGGAAACCCAGGCCGATACCGTGACCGCACAATTCTCGAACAACCGAAAAATGATGACCCTCGGCGTGCCTTTGAATGGCATGGCCTATGTCGCCAAGCATGGCCCCCGGCCTGACCTCGGCAATGCCCAGATAGAGGCATTCCTGAGTCACCTCAACCAGACGACGAGCCAGCACCGAAGGCTTGCCGACAAAGAACATCTTGGAAGTATCGCCGTGATAACCGTCCTTGATGACCGTAACATCTATATTCAGAATGTCGCCGTTTTTGAGCTTGCGGCTGTCGCTTGGAATGCCGTGACAGACGACATGATTCAGGGAAGTGCAGATAGATGCCGGAAAGGGTGGTTGTGCTGGTGATGGCTGGTAGTTCAGAGGTGCCGGAATACACTGCTGCTCGTCTGTAATGTAATCGTGGCAGATGCGATTCAGTTCGCCTGTGGTCACACCGGCCTGAACATGTGGCTCAATCATGGTCAGCACTTCGGCGGCCAGGCGACCGGCGATGCGCATTTTTTCAACGGCCTGGGTGTCCTTGAGAGTAACCTGCATGGTTTCCGTGAAAAAAGACCTGTATGAGAGTTGATAAAGGTTTCAGTATAGCCCCTTTTTGTGGTATAAATGTGTCCGCTCAAAATTCGGGTGGGCAAAAACCAGCACTCTCTCCGGCCAGTCCTCGGCAAGGCAAGGCAACCAAAAACAGATGCATAACCTTCTATTCATCACCACACTACTTATCACCAAACTGCAACGGCAACATTTCTGTCGTGGTTGAAATGCGCGACATGCTCAAGGCGGGTGTACACCTCGGCCACCACACTCGCTACTGGAACCCCAAGATGCGGCCCTTTATATACGCCGCCCATCACAAGTTGCACATTATCGATCTGGAAAAGACGCTGGTTCACCTGGAAGAAGCCTGCCGAGTCGCTCGCAAAATGGCGGTACGAGGCGAAACCATTCTCTTCGTCGGGACCAAACGAACTGCCAGAAAATGCACTCAAGAACAGGCCCTCCGTTGCGGCATGCCCTACATCAACGTGCGTTGGCTGGGGGGTATGCTCACCAACTACAGAACCATTCGGCAGTCGGTCGGCCGGCTTGAGTATCTGGAGAAGCAGGCCGAGGATGGTACCTTCGACAAACTGACCAAAAAAGAAGCACTTGGCCGACAAAGGCAAATTCACAAGCTTCATCGGGCGGTGGGCGGAATCAAGGACATGCATGGCCCGCCCAACGCGCTCTTTGTACTGGATGTCCGGCACGAAAAGATAGCAGTCACCGAAGCCTCTCGACTGGGTATTCCGATCATAGGCGTGGTAGATACAAACTCAGATCCCGACAGGATTGATTATGTTATCCCCGGCAATGACGACTCCTTCATGTCGGCAGAACTCTACACTCGAACGCTGGCCAATGCGATTATCGAAGGCCGCACCGAAAGGGATTCGATAACGGCCCAGAACCAGGATTCGGCAGAGTCGACAACGGATTTGAAGCTGGACATGGGTAAGGTGGTCTCATGACTCAGATAGCTGCTCCGCTGGTTAAGGAATTGAGAGAGCGCACCGGTCTCGGCATGATGGACTGCAAGCGAGCACTGACCGAAGTGGGCGGTAACATCGAGTTGGCGATTGAGCATTTGCGCAAAAACAGCGGGCTCAAGGCGGCTGACAAGGCCGGGCGGCTGGCAGCCGAAGGCCTGCTCGGGCTTAAAGTCGACGACGAAGGACAGACGGGTGTATTGGTCGAAGTCAATGTAGAGACTGATTTTGCCAGCCGCAATTCGGCCTTCGTGGATTTTGTCGACAGGGTGACCCAAAAAGCCTGGGAGCAAAAAACAGACCAGGTGCAGGCCCTGCTCGACGGCGATCTGGAAAAAGCAAGGCAGGCACTCGTTCAGGAAATAGGTGAGAACATAGATATTCGACGCATCACCTGTATGTCTGCCGCTCACGACGGCCGCATCGGTGCCTACCTCCACAGCAACAAACGAATAGGCGCGCTGGTTCATCTTTCTGTCAACGATGCTCGCCTCGGCAAAGACATCGCCATGCATGTGGCGGCAACCAATCCACAGGCTGTCAAGGTCGCCGATCTGCCAGAGGAATTGATCGCCAAGGAGCGTGAAATCTACGCTGCCGATGCCGGACGCTCGGGCAAGCCTCAGGCGATTATCGAAAAGATGATCGATGGCCGAATACGCAAATTTCTGAACGAAGTGACGCTTGTTGAGCAGCCCTTTGTTCGGGATGCCGACAAGAAGGTCGGTCACCTGCTGAAGGCGGCGGGCGGCGAAGTCCTGGCTTTCAAGCGGTTTGAAGTCAGCGAAGGCATTGAGCGAGAGGAAAAAAGCTTTGCCGAGGAGGTAGCGAAGCAGGCCGGATTGACTGAAGGATCCTGAGTAGCTTCCTTGAACAGCCGTCGAAAGACCAAGCGAAGAGAACTGTCTTGAGCGAAGGTTCTCAGACTCAGTTGAAATACAAGCGCATCCTGCTGAAGGTATCGGGAGAATCTCTGGGCGGCAGCAACCGGTTTGGCGTTGATCCTCAGGCTTTGCGGCACATGGTGACTGAAATCAGTCAAGTGGCGAACTGCGGAGTCGAGGTCGGCGTGGTGATAGGCGGAGGCAATCTTTTTCGCGGAATAACCCTGGAAAGCAGCGGGCTGGAAAGGGTTGTAGGCGATCACATTGGTATGCTGGCGACGGTCATGAACGCATTGGTACTACAGCAGACGCTAGCCAAGGAGGGTCTTAGTACCGCGCTTTTTTCGGCCATGGGTATTCCCGGTATTGCCGAGCTTTACCACCGTAAGCTGGCCCTGAACTGTCTGGCGGAGGGCAAGATTGTGCTCTTTGCAGGCGGTACCGGAAATCCGCTTTTCACAACCGATTCAGCGGCCTGTCTGAGGGCGATAGAAATGCGTGCCGATCTGGTACTCAAGGGTACTCGGGTGGACGGTATTTACACGGCAAACCCCGAAGAAGACGACTCGGCTGAACTTATTCCTCGCACCAGCTACAACGAGATACTTGCAAAGAAGCTTGCGGTCATGGACCTGACTGCGATCTGTCTGTGTCAGGAACATGATATGCCTCTGTGCGTCTTCAACATTGAAGTGGCCGGCAGGCTGATGAAAATCATTCGGGGTGAAAATTGCGGTACGCTTGTAGACAGCTAGCCTCGCCATCTGGCCCTGTAGCCGGTTCTTGAGAGTAGACTCCCGTGCCAACTGAAGACATTCGGAAAGATGGGCAGCATCGCATGCAGAAAGCTGTCGAGTCTCTGCAACAGGCGTTCGCCAAAATACGCAGCGGGCGGCCCTCTCCCGCCCTCCTGGAAGATGTAAGAGTCGCCTGCTATGGGGGCGAGACACAACTCAAGCAGATTGCCAATATTGCCGTTGAAGAGGGTCGTACCCTGACCGTAACACCCTGGGACCTCAAGTTGCTGCAGGACATCGAAAAGGCTTTGCTGAAGTCCGAGGTAGGTATTACGCCGACCGTTACCGGCAACATTCTTCGCCTGCCGATGCCGCCGCTGACTCAGGAAAACAGAAAGCAGCAGGTCAAGCTGGCTCGTCAGGAAGCCGAGCAGGCCAGAGTGGCGGTGCGTAATATTCGACGTGACCTCAATAATGCCGCCAGGACTCTGGTCAAGGAGCAGGCTTTGAGCACCGATGAAGAGAAACGGTCACAGAACCAGACTCAACGGCTGACCGATGATCACATTCATAAAATAGATCAGCTACTGCAACAGAAAGAACAGGAAATACTGGATTTTGTCTGATGGAAACGCCCATGGTGTCCAAGCAGACTCGCCCAACTCCGAAGCATATCGGCATCATCATGGACGGCAACCAGCGATGGGCACGCCAGAAGTCTCTGCCGGCAATCAGTGGCCATAGGGCGGGTGCCAGGAATATTCGACGGGTTGCCGAGGCCTGCGCAAAAATCGGCATTCCCTGCCTCACTCTGTTTGCCTTCAGCACCGAAAACTGGCGACGGCCACCCGCAGAGGTCAATTGGCTGCTAAAACTGCTGGACAATCTCCTACAACATGACGCGCAAGAATTACACTCCAACAACATCAAGTTTGTTCTAATAGGTGATCGAGGACGCTTTTCAGATCATCTGCAAAGGCGAATCGCCGATACTGAAGAGCTGACAAGGCACAACACTCGGCTGTCCTTGCAGATTGCCGCCAGTTACGGCGGCCGATGGGATATTGCCATGGCCACTCGAAAGCTGGTCATGGCGGCGATGAAGGGAGAAATTGATCCGAATGAGATTGATGAGGAGGCTATCGGTCGGTTTACCTCGCTGGCGGAACTGCCGGCACTCGACCTGTGCATTCGAACGGGTGGAGAACAGCGGCTGTCCAACTTCCTGCTCTGGGATCTGGCCTATTCGGAACTCTACTTCACACCCACTTACTGGCCTGATTTTGACCAGGAGGACCTGGCCCGGGCACTCTCCTTCTTCGGCGGTCGGCACAGACGTTTCGGACGAAACTGAATTGTTCCGGTCAAGGTTTATCACAACGCTGCTTCTGGTGCCGCTGGCTGTTGCCCTGCTGTTCTGGCTGCCGCCTGGGGCGTTCAGCGCCCTGATCGCTGTCCTGACAGCCATCGCCGGTTGTGAGTGGGCGCGCCTGTCGGGGTATTCCAGACTCTGGCAACAGCTGGCAGTAGCGGGGTTTCTGTTGGCCTGCATTCTTCTGCTCGCACAATATCCTTTCGCCCTTCCTCCTGTCGCGATTTTTACGCTGGCCTTGTGCTGGTGGTTATTCGCCCTTTACCTGCTGCTGAGATACCCGAATACTCGAACATTATTCAGTGCACCAGGCATGCGGTTGCTCTATGGGCTGGCTGCCCTGCTGCCGGTCTGGGTTGCTTTCGACTATCTGCGCAAGGAGCCTGGCGGGCAGTGGCTGCTCCTCTATTTACTGCTGATTGTCTGGGCGGCCGATACAGGTGCTTATCTGGCAGGTAAAAGGTTTGGACGGCATCCTCTGATTCGCCGAATCAGTCCGGGTAAAACCTGGGAGGGTGTGGCCGGCGGTTTTGCACTGGGCTGGCTGGCGGCGATTGTGTTCGGTCTGGCGACTCAAATTTTGAGTTGGGCATGGCTGATTGCAGGCACATTGCCCTTGATCGCGGTTGCTATAATGGGGGACTTGATTGAAAGTATGCTGAAGAGGATGGCAGGCTTAAAAGATTCTGGAAGCCTGCTCCCCGGTCACGGTGGGTTGCTGGATCGGGTCGATGCCCTGTTGAGTACGATCGTCGTGTTTGCCTTCCTGCATAGTACAAAGTTCACCAAAACCACACTGGTCGGTTGAACAACAAAAAGGACGGGTATAAAGGCGCGTGGATATTCTGATAAGCATAGCGAGCAGCATTGGTGGACTGGTCTGGAGCCTTGTCTTTCTGATCGTCACTCTGGGTATTCTGGTCGTCGTCCATGAATACGGCCATTTCTTTGCGGCACGTTTTTTCAAAGTCAGGGTGCTGCGCTTTTCAGTCGGCTTTGGCAAGGTTCTCTGGTCGAGATATGATCGGCAGGGTACCGAATTCGCAGTGTCGATGCTGCCTCTCGGCGGTTACGTACAGATGCTCGACGAAGACCAGCCAGGCTTCATTCAGCAACCGGAAGAAGACCAGAGGGCTGCCTCTGAACCGGACGACGAATCGCTGAATGCCAAGCCAGCCTGGCAAAGGCTGATTATTGCAGCGGGCGGCCCAGCCGCCAATCTGCTGTTTGCGGCCATCGCTTTCTGGTTGTTGCATATCTTTGGCATGACTCAGCCGGTTCCCTATGTTGGGGTGCTGGCGGACGAGTCGCCGGCAGAAGTCGCCGGCATTCAGAAGGGTGATCTGATTACTGCCGTTGACGGCAAGCAAACGCCCAGCTGGTCGTCGGTTGTTCTGGCCTTGTCAGAGAGGCTGGGTGATACCGGCAACCTGACTATCAGCACCCGAAGCCTGGGGGCGAATACGCCAACAGACTACTCTATTCCTGTAAACCGATGGCTGGCCGGTATTCGGGATCCTGATCCGTTGGAGGATTTGGGTTTTGAATACGAATACCCACCTGCGATCATGGGCGATATTGTAGAAAACAGTCCGGCCGATTTTGCGGGTTTTCGGCCTGGTGATCTGGTGCTGGCCGTCGACGAAGAGCCGGTTGAGCATTGGCTTGAATGGGTTGAGCGAGTACGCGAGGCACCTGACCGAGAACTGAGCGTTCTGGTGAATCGGCAGGGTTCGCGTTTGCTGTTAAGCCTGACGCCGGCAGTTGAGCAGTCTGGCGACCATTCGTTCGGGCGAGCAGGCATTCAAAAACCCTCTGTTCTTCTGGTTCATTCTCCGCTTGAGGCCGTCGGTCACGCACTTGGGGATACATGGGATTTATCCCTGTTGACACTTGAGTTCATCAAAAAGATGCTGGTTGGGCTGATTTCTCCAACCACCATGGGTGGACCACTGGCTATAGCGGATGTAGCGGGTAAAGCGGCACAAAGGGGCATTGAAACCTTTTTGTACATGCTGGCCCTGCTGAGTGTGACGCTGGCGGTCATCAACCTGCTGCCCATACCGGTTCTGGATGGAGGACACATTCTGTTTTGCCTGATCGAGATGGTTTCGCGTCGGCCGGTATCCAGAAAAGTTCAGCTGGTCAGCTTTCAAGTTGGTACTGTACTGGTGCTGGCACTGATGATTTTTGTGATATTGAATGATTTCAGTCGTTATTTCTTCTGATCGAAACAAATGGCTTTCGAGAGTGTCGAACTGCACATGAAACCCCTGCTCGCAAGCTTGTGGCCCAAACCTGCCCTGTGGTGTGCAATCGTCCTGCTACTGGTCCTTTGTCGGCCCCTGGCGGCCGAAGACAGCTCCTTTGAAATTGCCGACATTCGAATCAACGGTCTGCAGCATATTCAGCCTGGAACCATCTTTGGGCTGATACCGGTGACAGCCGGCGACCTGATGGACACTCTGACCGCTCGCAAGCTGATTCGAGTGCTGTTCAAATCCGGATATTTTCACGACATTCGGCTGTCGAGGGATGGCGACGAACTGGTGGTCGATATCACTGAAAACCCGTCGATCAAAACTCTGAAAATCACCGGTAACAAAGCCATACCGACCGACAACCTGAAAGAGGGCCTGTCATCGGCCGGGCTGGCTGAGGGCAAGGTATTTCAACCGGCTACTCTGGCCGACATCAAGTCCGAGTTGCAACGTCTTTATATCGCACAGGGCCGTTACAACGTTGATGTATCGACCAGGTTAAAGCCTTTGCCGCTCAACCAGATAGAGGTGAATATCGAAATCACGGAAGGCAATGTGTCTCGCATTGCTCACATCAATCTGGTCGGCAACAAGACCTTCAGCGATGCGGAACTGCTCAGCCAGTTCGAACTCAAGGCGCCGGGGAAAGGCAATATTTTCAGCAACGCCGATCGCTACTCTCGGGAGAAGTTGCAGGGTGATCTTGAAAAGCTTGAGTCCTATTATCAGGATCGAGGCTATGTCGGCTTTCGCATCCTGTCCACTCAGGTCAGCGTAACCCCTGACAGAAAGAGGATATACATCACGATCAGCCTGGACGAGGGTCAGCTTTTCAAGGTTTCGGATGTACAGCTTGTGGGCGAAGTTGGCGATGTTCCTGTGGAGTCCCTGAAAGCACTCCTTCTGGTCAAGCCCGGCACCACCTTTTCGCGCGGGCTGATCACCGCCTCCGAAGAACTTCTGGCCAAGGCACTGAGCAACCTGGGATACAGCTTCGCCAATGTCAGTGGTACACCCGAAATTGACGAGGAGGCTGGAACTGTCAAGGTTAAATTCTTCGTCGACACAGGCAAGCGAACCTATGTCAGAAGAATCAACTTTACGGGCAACAACATAACCAGAGACGAGGTGCTTCGCCGAGAGATGCGTCAGCTGGAAGGAGGCTGGGCATCTTCCGACAGAATAGAACTGTCCAAGATTCGGCTTGAACGGCTGGGGCTGTTCGGTGAGGTCAGCGTGGAAACCGTTCCGGTAAACGAAAGCGATGACCAGATTGATATTGACTGGACGGTGAGCGAGCAACCTTCCGGCAGCCTGTCTGCCAGCGTTGGCTACGCCCGCAGGAGCGGCGCGCTGATCAGCGGCAGCCTGCGAGACAACAATGTCTTTGGAACCGGCAACAGCCTGGATCTGGTGGTCACCGAGTCCCAGACTCAGCAGGCCTTCGAAATGAGGTACTTCAATCCCTATGCCACCGCCGATGGTGTCAGTCGAGGATACAGCTTTTATCTGACGGAAGAGGACTACCGTCGGCAGAACATTTCCGGCTATCGGACCGAATCTCTGGGTGCTGGAATTGACTTCAGTTTTCCGATCAGGGAAATCGACCGACTCAGATTTAGCCTGTTGGCGGAATCGACATCGGTCGATACCTTTATCGCCGCAACCGAAGTAGAGAATCGAGCCTTCTTTGAAAGCGAAGGCCGACAGCACGTCAACTACAAGATGATTGTCGGATGGAGCCGGTCAACTCTGAACCGAGGATTGTTTGCGACTGCGGGGGCTTCGCAAAACCTGGGGCTGGAATTTTCCTCACCGCTCAGTGACCTGCAGTTCTACAAGCTGACATACACCGCCCAGCGGTATTTTCCGCTACCGAGAAACTGGACGGTGCGCTTCAAGAGCCGATGGGGCTTTGCGGAGGCCTACGGAGATACAGATCTATTGCCTTTCTACGAACACTTCTATGCCGGCGGCTTCGGTTCGGTGCGCGGGTTCAAGAGTTACAGCCTGGGGCCAAGAGCCACCATACAGAATCTTGCTCTCGGCAGTAGCAGCCGAGGCAACCCCACCGGCGGCAATCTGCTGGCCACAGGAAGCCTGGAGTTGATCTTTCCTCTGGGCAAAGACGTTCGGTCGGTGAGGGCTTCGGCCTTTCTGGATGCCGGCAATGTCTTTAACACCAACTGCCCGAGTGCCAGTGAATATTGTCTTGACTTCGGGCTGGACGAGATTCGCTACTCCGTCGGAGTCAGCCTGACCTGGCTGTCGCCGCTGGGGCCGCTCAATTTCTCTTACTCCTTCCCGCTGAATGCAGACGACGACGACAGAACCGAAGGCTTCTCGTTCGAGATTGGTGGTCGCCTGTATTGAACTCAGGTTGCCGGTCGAAGGGCCTGTACCTTGAGAGAAGTCTCGCTTTTACCAGCGAGAAGATGCCCTGGCTCGCGGTTCTCTTTGTTGTGCCTCGCTGACTCTGAGCGGACGCCCGCCTGCCTCGTGCCCGTTTCTCAATAGCCTGAGCTGGCTGTCGCCGCTGGGGCCGCTCAATTTCTCTTGCTCCTTTCCGCTGAATGCAGCCGACGACAGAACCGAAGGCTCCTCGTTCGAGATGGGTGGTCGCCTGTATTGGGAACTCAGGTTGCCGGTCAAAGGGCCTGCACCCTGAGAGAAGTCTCGCTTTTACCAGCGAGAAGATGCCTTGGCTCGCGGTTCTCTTTGTTGTGCCTCGCTGACTCTGAGCGGACGCCCGCCTACCTCGTGCCCGTTCATTTTCTCAATAGCCTGTCGGGCCAAGTCGTCTTCCATCTCGACAAACCCGAAGCCTCTTGAGCGATTGGTGCCGTGATCGGTAATGACTCGAGCGGAAATCACCGGGCCGACCGACTCGAATAATTCCTGCAATTCCCCATCTCTTACCTTCCAGGGCAGGTTGCCTACATGCAATCTCATAGTTGTTCTCCAAAAAATTCTGGTAAAAAAATAAATACTGCGTAATCAAGAAAACGGAAATTCAAGTCGAGGCGAAAGTGCACAAAAAATCAGGCAGAACTTGAGTAGCCGGAATCATGTTGAAATCTTCTGTCGTTTGAAGGATGGCGAATGATCGAAAGCCTTAGCGAGTTTCATGGGCGTCGACAGAAGCCGACTTGTCGTTCGAATCGGCTTCTGTCGTGTCAGTGGCCTGACTGGTTTCAGAGGCAGATGCCGTCTTTTCAGGAACAGCCTCTTTGTTGTCAGCCTTTTTACTGGAAGGTGTCGTGTCAGT
>RKSB01000018.1 GCA_007571095.1 K189A clade bacterium
GCCGCCACACCTGAAACCAGACGAATCTATGATGCACTCGGCTTAAGTCTCTCAGATGTTCCCTATGCACTGAACTGATCCTGTAACCCGTTTAAGGCCGGCAAACGTCATCGTTCAGGAGAAAAGACCACCCAAGTCAGGAAATATGACGACTCCTTAAACCCTCACCAAACCCTCACCCTTTCAGCATGCCCGTTTATACGCTCAGCTGACCATCCGGCCAGCCGAAAAAGCCTTGTAGTGCCTGGTGAATTTTTCAAGGTAAATAAAATCAATGACTTAAGAGAACAGACCGTCGAAGTCGAGGGCTACACGCAGAACATCATCCAAGGGGCTGGCAAGGGCTGTGGGAGCCAACGGGTTACCATGAAGTCTCCTTCAGTCGTTTCGTCCTATATAATGGGCGAGCCTCTCAGCAACAGAACTCAAAACGTGCGAACACTCTCGACCCTTGCGCTGTTATTGACCCTGGCTCTGCCGGCATTACAGAGTCATGCGGCATCGCAATCCGAACTCCTCTCCGAACGTGTAGCGGCGGTCCTGCCCGAGGGACTCTCGATCAAATCCATCAGCCGAGACGCTGAAAGCGGGTTTTATCAGATCGAACTGTCCAACGACTCCTTTCTTTACGCCATCAATGCAGACGGCTACCTGGTCCACGGAGAATTATTCGGTATGCAGGCAGGCAGGCTGATCAACCTGACCGAACAAAAGTCGCGTGCTCCTCGCAGGGCATCAAGCATTCAGGCCATAGACACCAGAGATATGATCGTCTTCGCCCCCAAAACAGAGACCAAGGCTCAACTGACTGTTTTTACCGACGTTGACTGTGGTTATTGCCGAAAACTTCATCGAGAAATCGACCAACTCAACGACCTGGGAATCGAGGTTCGCTATCTGGCCTTTCCTCGTGCCGGTCCAGATTCCGAGTCGGCACGCAAGATGACATCCGCCTGGTGTGCCGACGACCGGCAAAAAGCCATCACTCGGCTAAAACTCGGTCAATCCATAAGGTCCCGTCAGTGCCGAAACCCCATCGTTTCGCAATACAATCTGGGCAGAGATATGGGCATCACCGGCACGCCGACTCTGATCTCGTCCGATGGAGCTACGTTACCCGGCTACCTGAAACCCGAAAAAATCGCACGCTGGCTGGGTATATAAATCAATGCCTTTGAGAGTGGGCATTTGCGGAGTCGGCACCGTAGGCCAGGGCGTTTTGTACCTGCTCACAAAAAAAGCCGGTTCGCTTGACCAGAAACAGGATTGCTCTCCGGTGGTCACCTGCCTCGGCATGCGGACTCCTCGACCGCAGGTCGATACAACAGGTCTGATTGTCTTCGCTGACGTCCTTCAGGTGGCCGAAAGCCCGGCTGTCGATGTCCTGATCGAGACCATGGGTGGCGTGGACGATGCAAAGACGCTGATAACCACCGCGCTGGCTCGGGGAAAGCATGTAATTACCGCCAACAAGGCCCTGATCGCAACGCACGGACAAGCTCTGTGCCAGCAAGCGCAACAGGCCGGTCGAAGCCTCAAATTCGAAGCCGCAGTTGGCGGTGCTGTACCCATTATCAAGGTACTGACCGAGACCCTGGCGAACGACAAGGTCACCAGCATTCGAGGAATCATGAACGGCACCGCCAACTATATCCTCAGTGCAATGGCTCGGCACGGGACGAGCTTCGCCAGCGCGCTGGCGACCGCACAAGAACTCAAGTATGCCGAGGCCGATCCGGCATTTGACATTGACGGTACCGACAGTGCCCACAAGCTCTGCATCCTTGCGGCTCTGGCGTTCGGCACAGCACCCGCCTTTGATCAGGTGACTACCGAGGGCATTCGGAAGATTTCGCCGACAGATATTCTGCTGGCCAAAAAACTCGGGGGCTGCATCAAGCACCTGGCGAGCGCGCAGAGACACTCGAACGGTTACACCCTTCAGGTCCAGCCAAGGCTTCTACCCAAAGAACACTTGCTGGCCGGTGTAAACGATGCCATGAACGGGTTCGAGGTCGTATCCGAAATCGCCGGCAACACCTTCTATTACGGAGCGGGTGCAGGGGCCCTGCCGACTGCACTGTCGATACTGGCCGATCTGACAAGCATCCTGAATCTTTCCGGCAACAAGGCCGCCGGAGGCACTGCTTTTGGGGATTCAAGGCCGCAGCGATCAACGCCGAACACTGCCAGCGACGGCCACTACATTCGATTGACCGCCCAAAGCACTCGTCAGGCCACAGACAGACTTCAACATATTCTGGACACTCACTCCATCCAACCGAAAGCCCACGCCACCGCTTCTTCTGATAACGCCACTGCGGTGATCACCGAAAACACCGAAGAGCAGACTCTGCAGAAAGCCCTTGCCGAAGTTGCCCGAACCCTGCCGACTGCCGAATTGAGACACATTCGGTTCGGCTGAGGCTTTTCTTCCGCTTTGTTCGGCTCAAAGGGCGGAGCAAAAGTGATGGTTTTGCTATAATCATCAACCCATCCACCACCACTAACTCAATTCACCAACCCGGCCGGCAGATTCAAGCCGTCTGGAGTACAGAAGACAAGGAGCCGACTCGTGAGCGACGAACTGAACACCCGTCTACAAAAGGCACTCGACAGTAGCTATCACCTTTTACAGCAGACGCAGGTCTGCCACTGGAACGTCAAGGGACCGGGCTTCTACGGTCTGCATGCCGCCTTTGAGACCCAGTATCGCGAACTGTTTGAAGCAGTCGATGAAATTGCCGAACGGATAGCCACTCTCGGTGGTTCGCCCGTCATCGGCGACAGTCAGGAACCTCAAGTGGATCCGAATGCCAGCGACACCGCCATGCTGGAAGCCCTGATTGTTCAACACAAGGCCGTCAGGGAAAAGCTGAGCGGAGTACATGCCGCAGCGGCGGAGGCAGACGATGAGGTCTCGCAGGACCTGGCATTACAAAGAATGGCTTCGCACGAAAAGACCATCTGGATGCTGCAATCCAGCATCTGAGGGCGGCAATCCGGTTGCAACTGCCTTAAGGGTCTGCTCAGTCGAGCCTGTCGCTGACAGTAAAGAGCACAGGCAAGTAACGACACCGCCCTTTTGACAAAAACAGGCGAAACCGCCGAAGGCCAGTCTGTTCAGTATGGGACAAGGCCAATCCTTCTAAAAAATCGACAAAGTTCGTCGGTTTTTTCAAATCTACCCCTTTTTATTTATTTCTGTGTGCTATCTTTAGGCTTAAGGGTTTCTTTTATTTAACCGGCAAAAGCCGTCAAGCAAAGGAGTCAGGACTATGAAAGCCGCAGTATTGCACGAAGTTGGAAAGCCTCTGGAAGTAGAAAATGTTTCCATATCCAAGCCTCAGCCGAGAGAGGTTCTGCTGAGAACAAAAGCAGCCGGACTCTGTCACAGCGACCTCCACTTCATCGAGGGCTCGTATCCGTGGCCTCTGCCGGCAGTACTCGGGCATGAATCGGCAGCCGTGGTTGAAGAAGTGGGTTCTCAGGTCAGCTATCTCAAGCCAGGCGACCACGTCATCACCTGCCTGTCGGCTTTTTGCGGTCACTGCGAGGATTGCCTGACCGGTCGCATGTCCCTGTGCTTAAGTCCTGAACTACAGAGGGACCCCAAAGGAGAGCCTCGCCTGGGTGCTGGACCGGGAGACCTCAATCAGTTTCTCAACCTGTCCTCGTTCGCCGAACAAATGCTTGTGCATGAAAACGCCGTGGTAAAAATTCGCGAGGACATGCCGCTCGACCGGGCCGCCCTGATCGGTTGTAGCGTCACCACAGGAACCGGTGCAGTCATTCATACCGCCGGTGTCAAGGCAGGAGAAACCGTCGCCGTGATCGGTTGCGGAGGCGTGGGGCTCGCCTGCATCAACGGTGCAGCGATTGCCGGAGCCGGCCGAGTGATCGCCGTCGACACTGTGGACAAAAAGCTTGAACTGGCAAGATTCTTCGGGGCCACAGATACCGTCAATGCCAGCAACACAGATGCTGTTGCAGAAGTCATCGAGATGACCTCCGGTGGTGTCCACTACTCGTTTGAGGCAATCGGCCTGAAGCAGACTACCGAGCAGGCTTTCGGCATGCTTCGAAGAGGTGGTACATGCACGGTAATCGGAATGATTCCTGTCGGCACCATGGTCGAGGTTCATGGCGTTGAATTTCTCGCCGAGAAAAAAATTCAAGGCTCCCTGATGGGTTCAAACCGGTTTCGAGTCGATATGCCAAGGCTGATCGACTTCTATCTCAACGGCAAACTTCACCTGGACGAGTTGATCTCCAACCGCATCGGGTTGGACGACATCAATAGCGGCATGAAAAGCCTGAAGTCCGGCGAAATTGCCCGCAATGTCATCATCTTTGATTAGCCGGAACGTCATTCAACGCCACTAGCGGGCCACAACCGGTTTGCTTTCGGCAGGCTCCGAGCCTGTCTGCGTTCTTTTCGCCCAAGCCCTGCGTATTCTCGGCGAATAGGCGCATCGGGCAGATTGCCGTAGAAGCGGGCATGCAGGCTGACGCTCAGCGAAAGGCAGGGTTTGTCGTATCCGAGAGCCTCACAACACGGCCTTGTCGAGAGCCTGAATGAAATCGATTCCCGAGACCTGCTTTCTACTCAACCGATCATCGTTGGTGATGAACAGATTCACTCCGGCGAACGAAGCGCACGCCAACTGAATTGCATCCGGAGCTCGAATCGAACGATCCTGGCGGATTCGAGCGAATCGGGACGCAACCTCGGCATCAAACGGCAGAATTCTGGTGCTATTGGCGATGGCTTGCTCATAACGCCGTCTGAGCACCTCGTTTCCCGTCTCCAACGGCTTCACGAGCAGTTCGCCGAGTGTCAGAGCGGACGTAAGCAACTCATCGCCACGTTCAATCATACGTCGCCGGAGCAACGAGACCTGTTCGGTGTACGTCCGCTCTTCCAACAGATATATGAAGAGATTAGTGTCCCAAAAAATCCGGCTCACTACCATTCCGCCCTGAGCCGACGCACATAGGCATCTGCGTCTTCGTCCTGCCAGATGTCCTTGCCGAGGCCACGCAGGGCGAGAATCGGGTCCTCAGCATTGCCTTTGCCGGCGCAAACATATTCGTTATGATACCAGTCGATCAGGTCGTCATAACCAGACGGAATCTCGTCATGGTTCGGGACGCTCTTTCCCGAACCACGGGCCGGATCGCAAGGGTCGCCGGGCCTGAAGAGACGGCGGCGACCTTTTGAGGTCTCGACCAACATGCGATAGCGGCCTGAGTTGGGCGGCTTATTGGCAACGCAATGCAGGTAGACATGGACCTGGACTCCAGGACGCAAGGGTTGCACACCGGTGATCTTTTCGTTCTCGGCTCGCTGCACGATCTCGGCAACCGTAAAGTCTTTTGCATCTGGACATTGCCGATGGAGCAACGCGGTTGCAACCCAGACTTCATCTGCAACTCGAATTGTGTTCATTGGTCTGTACAGGAAAAACAGGTAGAACAATTATACTCCTTGAGGCACGAACATCAAGGCTGAGGCGGAGTTCCGGCCACGCGAAACATCAGAAACAACAAGGCTGGTCTCTTTGACCTGCTCGCTTGCCGATCCAAAGTGCATCCTGGCTTCGACAGTCTTTTTTCCTGAACGATGATTTCTTTGGGCTTGAAAAATTCTCTCAGCACCAACGTGCCCGTTTCGGCAAATCAACTGGTCAGTTCAGTCACAGGAAAGATTCCGAAAGACGTAACGCCAGCGAGTCCTGGATTCGTCGACAGATGAGAGTGGCCTAAGGGAAAACCAGGGCGGAATGAGGCAAGCATGAAGTTCGGCGAAATTGCCGGCAATGTCATCGCCTTTGATGGATCAAAACGTCATTTGCCGACAGCAATCAGCGGCTCGCAACCGGTTTCCTTCAACAGGCTCT
>RKSB01000078.1 GCA_007571095.1 K189A clade bacterium
GCTGAATACGCCCAAACCGCTGCTCAGAGTGAATGACTCTTGCCTGCTGGACTATCTGCTGGAGCGCATTGCGGCAACCGGAATCGAGGAGGTTTTCATCAATGCTCATCACCTGGCCTCCAGGTTGCAGGCCCATGTCGGCGACGGCCGCACCTGGGGTCTGTCGGTGCGCTGGTTTCTTGAGGAGACACTGCTGGGTACCGGTGGTGCCCTGCTCAACATGTTGCCGGCTATAGGGGATTCTTCCTGCATGGTGCTGTCCTCCGACATCTGGAGCGACTATCCGCTGGAACGTCTGGTTCGCCTTGACGACATTTCAGGTATGCACCTGATGATGGTTCCCAATCCGCCTTTTCACCCGCAGGGAGATTTCAGTTTCGACCCTCCCGACAGCACACACGGCAGGTTGCAGGACAGGATACTGCACCCAAGCTACAACTACGGAGGCTATGCGGTGGTTAATCCCGATCTCATTGGTCGGCAGCAGGGCGTGGAATTTTCGTTGAGACGGCTGATGACGATGGCCTTGAAGGAGAAGAATTGCACCGGAGAGTTGTGGCGAGGCGGCTGGTTCAATGTGGGTACCCGAGAGGAGCTTGATCGGCTGCGGCACAGCCTGGCTGCCGAACGACCCTGAAGAAGTTGCTGGTACAATGAACGCCTGCGCAGTCAAAGCCTTTGACGGAATGTTTGATATATCGGCCTCTATTCTGGCGGCCAATTTTGCCTGTCTGGGCGACGAGGTTGAACGCGTCCTCTCTGCCGGAGCGGATCGCATTCACTTCGATGTCATGGACAACCACTATGTGCCCAATCTCAGCTTTGGTGCCATGGTCTGCCAATCTCTGCGGAATTACGGCATTACCGCGCCAATAGACGTGCATTTGATGGTCTCGCCCGCCGACCGTCTGGTTGACGACTTTATCGCGGCAGGTGCCAGCAGCATCTGCATTCATCCGGAAGCGGTTAACCATCCTCACAGAATCCTGAGTCATGTTCGCAAATCAGGCTGCCTGGCGGGCGTGGCCCTCAACCCGGGCAGCCCGAATGAATTGTTGAACCCTTTGCTTGACCTGCTGGACTCGGTTTTGCTGATGTCGGTGAATCCGGGCTTCGGTGGTCAGGCGTTTATTCCAGCAACCCTTGACCGTCTGCCGCCGATCAAAACCCTGCTTGACAGCACTCCACACTCAGTTCGGCTGGCGGTCGATGGCGGCGTGGCTCTGGACAATATCGGCCGGCTTGCTGCCGCCGGAGCCGATACCTTTGTTGCCGGCAGCAGCATCTTTCGCGCCGATGACTATGTTGCCCGAATTGCTGCCATGAGAGCCGAACTGGCGGCTCATCAAGATGCCTGAGAAGAAGGCCTATCTTTTTGACCTGGACGGCACGCTGGTGGACAGTGTGCCCGATCTGGCGGATGCCACCAACCATGTGCTGAAAACCTTCGGTTGCTCACCCACCACTGTCGATCAGGTCAAAAGCTGGATAGGCCAGGGTGCGGGAAAAATCCTGAAGCAGGCGTTTGCGGCGGCTCACCGGAGTGCCGTACCGGAGGACGCTCTGGACGTACTGATAGACTATTACCAGGCCAATGTTTCTCAAGGCTCGGAAGTCTATTCGGGCGTTTTTCAAGGCCTCTCGGCTCTTCAAAAGCGGGGTCACCCGATGGCGGTGGTGACCAACAAGTATCGGCATCTGGCCGTTCCTCTGCTGGAAGACCTCAAACTCATGCCGTTTTTTGGTGTAGTCGTTGGCGGTAGTTGTGCCGACAAGCCAAAACCCTGGCCTCACCCGATTCTGCTGGCGTGCCAGTCTCTGGGCGTGGATCCCGAACAGGCCGTGATGGTCGGCGATTCTTACAATGACCAGGCCGCCGCCGAGGCCGCAGGAAGTGCCTATTATCAGGTGACCTATGGCTATGGCGACGGCACTACCGGCCTGAAGCCCCCAGATACCATTGATTCTATTAGTGAACTCGTATAGACTCAGCACTCCGGCGCGCTCTTCCTGCAAGCGAAAGGGCTGGCCGACTCACTCTTCAGGATTTTGCATGACTCACCTACAGGTAAAACAACGTTTGTGTTTGCGATGCTGGCGAAGCTAGATTTGCCGCTTCGTTTCTTTGTTTTTTTGTAGGATTTTCTCATGACCCCAGAATGCTTCGATCGGCTCGTTGCCGAAGGCTATGACTATATTCCGGTTTCACTGGAAATGATGGCCGACTTCGACACGCCTCTGTCCGTTTATTGCAAGGTAGCCGCCGAACCCTACTCCTATTTGCTGGAGTCGGCTCAGGGCGGAAAAACCTGGGGGCGATATTCTTTTATTGGTCTGGGTGCACGCCGAGTACTCAAGGTTTACGGCAACACCATTCACCTGTATTCCGACCGCAAACTCTCAGAGCAGTTGGCGGTCGCCAATCCAATGGACTACATAGAGTCTCTACAGCGACAGTATCGAGTACCGTCTCTGCCCGATTCTCCTCGCTTCACCGGCGGGTGGGTCGGCTACTTCGGCTATGACGCAGTGCGCTACACCGAGCCTTTGCTACAGGCCACCACGCCGAAGGACACTCTCGGCAACCCGGACATTCTGCTTATGGAGTCCAAAGAGGTGATCGTTTTCGACAACTTCAGCAACAAGCTGACGCTGGTTCGAATGACCGCTTCAGCAAAAGAGGCCTATTCGGACAGCATGGATATTCTGAATGCACTCAAGGATCGATTGCAGACAGGAGCCATTCAAGCATTCAGACAGTCGGGTTTCGCCCAGACCTCCGAAACCGTCTTTGAATACGACCGCGACGAGTTTATGCAGGGGGTGGAGAAGATCGTTGACTACACCTTGGCTGGCGATGTTATGTAGGTGGTCCTTTCTCGCCGAATGAGCCGTCCGTTCGAGTTGCCGACCCTTCATTTGTATCGGGCCTTGCGTAGCCTCAACCCTTCGCCCTATATGTTCTTCATGGACCTTGACGACTTTCATCTGGTCGCCGCCACGCCGGAGATTATGGCCAGGCTGGAAGACGGAGTGGTCACCAGCCGACCCCTGGCCGGCAGCCGGCCAAGAGGAAGCACTCCAGAAAAGGACAGACTGCTGGAGAAGGAACTGCTGGCTGACCCGAAAGAGCTGGCCGAACACCTTATGCTGATTGACCTGAGCCGAAACGATCTTGGCCGAGTAGCCAAAACCGGCACCGTTGAACTCATCAGAAAAATGGCTGTGGAGCGATATTCACATGTGATGCATATTTCTTCTCATGTCATCGCCTCGCTCGCCGAAGACATGACTGCACTTGACGTACTGAGAGCCACCATGCCGCCCGGCACCCTGTCCGGTGCACCCAAGATTCGAGCCATGCAGATCATCGACGAACTTGAACCGACCAAACGGGGCATCTATGGCGGAGCGGTCGGCTATCTGGCCTGGAATGGCAATATGGATACCGCCATCGCCATTCGAACTGCTCTGGTCAAGCAGGGTGTTCTGTACATTCAGGCGGGTGCCGGCGTGGTGGCTGATTCGGTGCCGGCAAACGAATGGCAGGAGTGTAACAACAAGGCGCAAGCGATTATCGAAGCCGCTCGGCTGGCTGAACAGCTGTTTGGCCGCCATCAGGCCTGAGGAGGCATCGTGAAACTGATCATGATCGATAATTACGACTCCTTTACCTACAACCTGGTGCAATACCTGTCGGAACTGGGGGCGCATGTTCGAGTTTTTCGCAACGATGCCGTTGACATTGAGACTATTCGCAAACTCAAGCCGAATGCTCTGGTGATCTCTCCCGGCCCCTGTACACCCGATGAGGCCGGCATATCCCTCGAAGTGGTCGATCTGCTCAAGGATGAGTTTCCGATCCTCGGCGTTTGTCTGGGGCATCAGTCGATAGGGCAGGCCTTTGGAGGAAGTGTCGTTCGGGCGAACAAGGTCATGCACGGCAAGACATCAATGATTTACCATACGGGGCTGGGAATTTTTACCGACCTGCCCAACCCCTTTGTCGCCACTCGCTATCATTCACTGATCGTCGACCAACCTTTGCCGGATTGCCTTGAAATGACCGCCTGGACACAGCTTGACTCGGGTGAAGTCGACGAAGTGATGGCCATTGAGCACAGGGAGCACCCGATCCTTGGCATGCAATTTCATCCCGAATCCATTCTGACTCAGGAAGGCCATCGTCTGCTCGGCAATTTCCTGCTCCGGCTGGCTTCTTTTTCGGCCTGAGCGCGCCTTTAAGTCATGGCCATGGAAATTATTCAGGCGACTCGGCGAATAGCAGCCGGCAAAACACTCGCCCGTGGCGAGATGAAAGACCTGATGAAGCAGATCATGAGTGGTCTGGCGGATGATATTCAGGTTACCGCTCTGTTGACTCTGCTTGCGACGCGTCTGCCGACAGCGGATGAGTTGACCGGTGCGGCCGAGGTGATGAGATCCTTTGCTCTGCCTGTAACTTCTGCGGCCAGGCCTTTGGTTGATACCTGCGGAACCGGCGGCAGCGGAACCGGCCTGTTCAACATTTCCACTGCGTCGGCCTTTGTTGCGGCTGCTGGCGGAGTCAAGGTTGCCAAACACGGTAACCGTGCGATGAGCGGCAAGAGCGGAAGTGCCGATCTGCTCGGACGAATGGGAGTGGACCTGTCTCTCGGCCCGGAGGAAATCGCCCGTTGTATTGACGAAACCGGCTTTGGCTTTATGTTTGCCCAGTCGCACCACAGTGCGGTTCGACATGTAGCGAAAATTCGAGCCGGTATCGGCATAAAGACCATCTTCAATATGCTCGGCCCGCTGACCAATCCGGCAGGTGCCCGCCGCCAATTGCTTGGAGTACCTGACCCCGACTGGCAGAAGCCGATGGCAGAGGTGCTGCAAAATCTGGGCTCTGAGCGCGTATTGATGGTGCATTGCGAAGGCCTGGATGAGCTTGGGTTGAACGCTGCTTCCACTTTGCTGGAGTTTCGGGATGGCCAAATGGAAAACTATCGGCTGGCCCCCGAGGATGTCGGCCTGAAACGGCAGAGTCATGACTCACTGATAGCCGACTCTCCGGAAGCCAGCCTGGCATTGGTCAAGAAGGCACTGGGGGGTCGTCCCGGGCCGGCCGCCGACATAGTTGCCCTCAACGCAGGTGCCGCTCTGTACCTGGCGGACAAGGCGAACAGCTTTCGGCTGGGAGTGGAGATGGCAACCGACCTGATTTTCTCTGGTCAGGCAGAGCAGAAGATGTCCGAATTTGTCGACTTCACAAAGCTTTTGGCCGGCATCGGCAAGTGAGCATTCTCAACGACATTCTGAAAAACAAGGCTGACGAGGTGATCGCCCGCAAACGCAGGCGAAGCGAACCCAGCCTGAGGGACGAAGCTGAGACACTGGGTGCAGGCAACTTCGCATTGTCGTCGGCACTACAGGGCAGTGCAGGACGTTTCGGAGCCGCTATCATTGCAGAAATAAAGAGAGCTTCTCCCAGTAAGGGACTGATTCGAGAAAGTTTTGATGTGGAAGCTATCGCGAAAAGCTACTCCCGAGGGCGAGCAGCCGCACTTTCGGTATTGACCGATCAAGTCTTCTTTTCCGGCCAGGACGACTTTTTGCCTCTGGCCCGTCAGGCCAGCGGCTTACCCTGTTTGCGCAAGGATTTTGTGATTGACCCTTATCAGGTTTTTGAGACCCGAGTACTGGGTGCTGACGGCCTGTTGCTCATCGTGGCTGCACTGTCGCCTGTTCTGCTCAGAGAGCTTTTCGATTTGGGAAAAGCTTGCGGGCTGGATGTTCTGATTGAGGTACACAACGAAGATGAACTGGAACAGGCCCTGTCGCTTAAACCTGCACTGGTTGGAATCAACAACCGAAACCTGCACACCTTCGAGACTCGGCTT
>RKSB01000163.1 GCA_007571095.1 K189A clade bacterium
GGACCACCACCCGACTGGTCCAGCCCGACGCGCAACCCTCGTTTTCAGGATGAACTGGGCGACTTTGAGTTTGACTCGGCCTACAAAAACCTGGACGACAAGGAATGGGAGTACCGCCATGGTACAAAAAATTACGGCGGAGCAAACGCATGGCCCGACTGGCAGTCGCACATCACTGTGCACAATGCCCGATTGGAGGTCGATGACCTGTACCGCACCGCACTGGTCAACTCACGTCCCGGCAACCTGGCCGATGTGGATGCCTGGGCTGATACTCTCAGAGAGGTGAGTGGCCCCAAATTACGCACTCAGTTACTGGCTCAACTGGACGAGGCCAGACAGGCCCGAGACTATGACAGGTACATCACGCTTCAACATCTGATTGATTCCGCCGATCTTCAAGCCAAAAACACCATTCAGGCTGCCCTGAACGCAGCCGAACAGACGACTACCAATTTTCGGCCGCTGGACGACACTGTCAATATACCCAAGTTGCTGGATGCTCTGGATGCTGAAAAAAGAAGGGTACTGGAAGCACTCGCAGCCATCGATGACCCGACGGAACTTGACCTGAAGAACATAGGCCAGAGGCAATACTCCCTGGAACTTGCCATTAAAACGGTCATGGATGGCCTGGTGGATCCGCGCTCGGTCATCGACAACGACATTCTGGGTATCAGGTTTGGCAAGGAAACGGACGAGTCAAAAAGAATCATCATTGGTGCCTACGAGGACACTCGCAAGTTCATCGACTCGCTCTTGTCTGATCCGGAATACAGCATTCGAACAGCCGACCTTGAAAACGCCGGCAACCTCGGCGACGGCAGAAGAGGCAACTACGAAGACATTGACTTCGAAGACAGCGGCGGCTACCAGGAGATCGACTTTGGTGGCGGTGGTCTGAAAACTGGCCAGGGTGCCAGAGGAGGCCAGGAAGCCACTCAACAGGTTCTGAACTATGGTGACGAAGCCTATGCCCTGGTCCAGAGAGGCGGCAACAGGGTTCAGGATGCCGATGGGTCGCTGGAAGAACTGGAGGACCTGATAAGCGGCTTTCGTCAGCGAAGCGGCACCAGCGTCGACACACCAGGGGGTTTTGCCCGCGCCGATACACCCGATCTGGAGGATATATTCAATCGGGTGAGTACAGATGTTCTCGGCGACTCAGGCGTTCAGGCTCTGGGTGACGATGCCAACAGGCTGGAAATCTCTCCCGGGCAACTGGATGTCGATGTGGAATCACCGGAATTACCCGACAGAGGCTATCTCGAAGACCCAGACTTCGAACTGCCTCCCCCTTCAAGAGAAGGGACACAGTCTCCCGACGGCTTTCGAGAAGGCTCCACGCTGGAGTTGTTTGACCCAGAGACAGGCAGCGGCAATATCGAATACGACTATATCCATATACCTGAGGGCGACGGTGTTACAAGAACGGAAGTGGGGCTGGACGAAGAAATCTACAGCTATGTTCGAGTCCCGGGAGAAGACGGTGGCGGCCGCAGGCTCGAAGGCGGAGGGGATGATTACTACAACCGCCTTCGTTATGGCGATGAACTGAGCGGAGGCGGCGGCGAAAACGAATATGGCCGTCTCGGTCAAAGCGGCGGCGGCAACGAGGACTTTCCCGGAAAGTATGACGATTACCAGAGCAAGCTGGACGAGATCGAGGAAGGTACCGTCCCCACAGGCCTGCCCGACAGATACACAGACAGACTGGCTGAAAAATGGAACGCCGAAGCGGATCGGCTGACAAACAGGGCAAGACGAAAGTTTGGCGCGCAGAAACAAAAGCTGCTGGCCAGAGCAGACGACTTAAGAGAAGCGGCTGATGCCCTCGACTGGGGAATTGATCCAAGAATCTCCCTGCGATCACGACTCAACAGCCTGGAGGATGCCACAGAAATCGCCCAGGTACAGGGCTGGATAGACGAATACGACACCATCCTGAACCGGTATCTGAAAAAAGTCAGCTACGACTCGCCTGCCCACAGTATCGTTGGAACCGACGACCTGTCTTCAATCAACCAGCTGGAAGAATCGACCGATGGAAGCAGGCTGGAGAACGCAGGAGACCTGTCCCCCGGCCTCGACGAAACACCGCCGACTTCGCCGCCGGGCACCGAGGCACCATCAGCCGCCGAGCTGGCCAGACAACAGATAGCGGCCGACAGAGTACCGGCAGGGCTGGACACCGGCTCTCTTCAACAAGAGTGGAAGCTGGACGTTCAGGTACTCAAGGTTCACTCTTCAGACGCCGGAAATCCGGCCTCCACGCTCGCCGGAGGTGTGCTGGAAGACGCGCTTCTGAGGCTTGAGAACGGTATCGACCCAAGAAATGTGCTGGATGACGGCATCGCTCGGCTGGACGAGCTTGGGCGAAGGTGGTCTGGCAGGTCGGCAGGATACCCTCAGAATCTTGATGTCTCAAGGCAGATTGACCGGCTGGAGCAGGCCAAGAGTCGCTATGCGGATCTGCTGAATTTCCACATCGACTCGCTTGAGGGCAGGATAAACCCCAACACGCTTCTCGATTCTCCAGATGGAGGCCAGATCGGCGGATCCGGCAATACCCTGGAAGCAGCCAACCAGGCTGTTTCGGAAGGACAGGTCCCCGCAAGTCTCGACACCACAGAACTCATACGAACGAGTGATTCGCAGATCGAAACCCTGCAGGCCAGAGCCGACGACCTCAGAGGGCGCGGCCAGTTTCAGAAAGCCGAGGACCTTCGAGACATCGAAGGCTATATTCAACGGTTTGGTTTGGACCTGCGCAACGGGCGGGATCCGAGAGAGGCTTTGGACCAGCATATCGCCATGCTGTCCGCCTACCCTGCCTATCTGGACGACTCCACTCTGGCAGACGAAATCGACATTCTCAGAAACTTGAGAGGCCAGTACGAAGATGCCCTCAATCGACATCTCGCAGAACTGGGTAATGTCGGCGGCGGGGCTGAAGGCGGAAGACTCAGCGACATTCAGGATGGAGTCGAACCGCCACCCAATGTGGAAGAATGGACGCGCACTCGATCCTTCCGCACAAACACTATCTCGGAGATCGAAAGGGGTCGCAGGCCCCGTGTCCTGAACGACAATGTTGTCAATCATCTCAAGGAAAGATGGACCAGAGCGGCCAACAGCCAGAAAAGTATCTCGCTGAGAGTCGATATTCGAGAAGCCATCGAGGCACTGGACAAGGGCATTGATCCAAGAATCGGCCTGCGGCAGCGAATCGATGCCTTGAGAGACGCCAACATTCCGGGCTTCACCAACCTCCAGAGTCTGGTAGACGAATACACAGATTTAATCGATGCCTATCTGGACTCGCTTCGGCGGCTCGAAGGCATCGTTCAAATCGAGGAAACCAAGCCTGCTTCAAACTTTCACGATATCGAGGATGCCGCCAGCGGCATTTCCGGCGGTACTGCCGGTGGTATACCTGCCGGTGGTATAGAGGATGCCGGTGGTATAGACAATGCCGGCGATGGCGGCAGGCTGGAGAATGCAAGCGACCTGTCTTCCGGTCTTGGTGAAGACGCAACACCGCCGCCGGTCATTCAGAAGTCGCCTGTTCTGCCCGATTCCTTTAACAAGGAAAATACCGTGATCGAGCTCTTTCGAGAGATCGACATTCAGCAGGATGCCGGTGTTCGGAATATTGAGGGCCTCAACGACGAGGCCCTGAAGGCCATCTCTCGAGCAGAGGCTCAACTGGATGCCCGAAAAATTCTGGTGCAGGAGATTCTGGCGGGGCGGCAACCCGGCGGAGCACTGGAGGCCCGAGCCAACCAACTGAGGGCACTCGGTCTGGATTCAAGGTTTTACGGAATCTATGTCGAAACCGCAGAGTACTTCAAATACAACGAATTGAGAACAGCCACTCGTGCCCTGCAGGAGAATCGGGTACCGGCCAATTTCGATACCTCTGCACTGATAAAAACAGCCTCGGGAGAGGCCGCCACCCTGCAGGCGCGAGCGGACGACTTCTTTGTACAGGGCCAGACTCAGAAGGTCGAGGACATCAAGAGTGTTCAAGACCATATTCGACAGTTTGCCACTTCCCTGGAGAACGGACAGGACCCGAGAGCCCTGCTGGACGAGCAGATTCGACGACTCTCCGAGATCAACTACCCAGACGGTACCACGCTGGAGAATGAGATCGACATACTGAAGAACCTGAGAAACCAGTACGAGAACGCCCTCAACACCCACCTTGAAGCACTCGGCAGCATCGACGGACTGACTCAGAGTGGCAGTTTCAACCGACTCCAGGACGGCACCGAAGCAGCCCCCACGCTGGAAGAAATTCGACAGTCGATTGAACAGGGTCAAGTCCCGAGAGGTTTCGATACATCGCCCCTGCTCGAAGACCTGAGTCAACAACAGGAACTGATCAAAAACCGGGCACTCAACGAAGACAACGCCCAAAGAGCACTCGGCTTGAACGCAGTCGAAGAGCACCTCAGGAACGCCCTGCTGGACTTACAGGCCGGTCGAGACCCGACAGTCGAACTGAAGGTCAGGATTCGAAAACTGGAAAGCGGCTTTACCGGCGGCGTACACACCGGACTGGCACAGCCCGGCGGACTCGACGACATTCATCAGGGCCCTGAGGGAGCCTATGAAGCAAGGCGAGCACTGGAAAAAGCCCAGGAGGCGGTTCAACAGGGTCGAGTCCCCGAGAGTCTGGACACCGCCGGTCTGCTGGAAGAGTTTCGTCGCCAACAGACGCTGAACAACGACAGAAAAAATGAAATCCTCGGCCGGCAGGGCATTACCCTCAGAGTCACGGCACTGGAAACCATCGACAGCTATTTCGAACAGGCCATCACCGACCTGGCGGCCGGCCGAGACCCGACAGCCGGCCTGAAAAGACATATCGAGCAGCTTCAGGCCGGCAATGTGGGCGGCAGTATCACCGGCAACTTTCCAGAGGAGATCGAGGCACTGAAGAGCCTGGTCACCAGCTATGAAAACGCCCTCAATTCGCATCTGGATGCATTCGGCAACCTCGAGGAACTCCGTAACACCGGACGCACACTGGCCTACAACCTGGCCGGTCAGATTCCCGACGAGATCGATATGCTGAGACGGTTTGTGACTGACTATGAGGATGCAGTCAACCGTTACGCCAGAGACGCCCACGGCATCAACCTCAGGCTGCTGGGCGTGTTTGAAGACGGCTATGGCCCAGGCAGCAAAAGGGTGCGTTTCGGGACGCAGGATGTCATCACCTACAACCCTCGAACACGAGTCGATGACATTCGTCTGCTGATTGAACAGAACCGAACCCTGGCCCTGTCCGGTCGGCTGTTGCTGCCAGGGGATGCACCGAGCATCATCACCGGTGCCGAGGATGGCCTGGGCAACCTTCGACGGGCAGAGATTTTTACAGAAGGCAACCCGCCGGCCCAGTTTCTGTCACCACCGGCTCTGAGGCTGGTTGACTATGCCGAGGTCAACGCCGAAGAAGTCAGTGTATTTGAAGACCTGTTTATTACGCAGGAAGTGGCCAGGGGTGCAGAGGAAGGTGCCGTCACCAGTCCGCTTGCACTGCTGACTCGACTGAGAAGCAACGCCGCCAGAGCTTACGACCAGGCCAATGTCTTTGACCAGATTCGAATACGCAACCTGCTCACCGACATAGACAACTATCGGCAAACCGGCCATGTACCCGCCAGCCTCTATGCGACCAGCGGCGGACTGACCTTTCGAGGCAGCGACCTCGACAGGCAGGGACCCCTGCTGGCACTGCTGGCCAATCAGGACCTCGGAGCCCTGCTGGCGACAGACCGAAGCCTGGGGTCTGAGATACTGCTGGGACTCTTGAGCAGTGATGTCCTCGACAGAGGCAGGCGTTTCTCGCTCTGGATAGGCTTTGATG
>RKSB01000158.1 GCA_007571095.1 K189A clade bacterium
AGCTGGCTCGACAAAAGACTCAGGCAAAGTGACGACAGCCTGCTTAACGACGGCAGCCCGAAGTCATTGTACGAAAAAGTGGACAAGCTTCACTCGACAAAGCAGGACAGGTCAGAAGTCATGCTATTCGCGCAGGCCTTGCGCTGACCCAATCGCAGAGTCCCGCCAGCACAGGCTAGCTTCGATACTCCGAGTTAATTCGAACATATTCATAGGACAGGTCAGAAGTCCAGATATTCGCACTGGCCTTGCCCTGCCCCAGTAAAACCCGAATGCTGTACTCGGGCGAACGCATGATGTCGGCGGCTCTCTGCTCCGAATACCCTTTCGCCACTCCGCCTTTCTCAAACAGGCAGTAGTCGTCGAGAAAAAGACAAACCTCGCTCACTTTCAGTTCGACACCGCTTCGGCCCAGAGCCATCAAAATCCGCCCCCAGTTGGGGTCGCCGGCAAAGACAGCCGTTTTGACCAGAGGCGAGTGGGCAATCGTATAGGCGACCTGCCGGCAATCTTTTTCGCTGAGTCCATCCTCAACCGAAATCCTGATAAATCGGGTGGCCCCCTCGGCATCCCGAACGATACTTTCAGCCAGCCGGCGGGCAACCTGTTCAAGGGCCGCCTCCAGATTACGCCAGTCAGCCTCTGGAACAGGCGAGGAGTGCGGACGGCCAGTGCTGATGAGCACACAGGCATCGTTGGTCGAGGTATCACCGTCAACGGTGATTCGATGAAAGCTTCTATCCACCGTCTTTCTCAAAAGATCATGCAGCGGCCGTTGCGGGACGGGAGCATCCGTGGCAACAAAGGCGAGCAGAGTAGCCATGTTCGGGCAAATCATTCCTCCGCCCTTGGCGATACCTGTGACTGTCCGTTTGCTACCGCCAAACTCGAACTCACAGTCGGCACCCTTGGCCATCGTGTCTGTAGTCATGATGGCCTCAGCAGCCGATAGCCAGCCGTCATTCGACAGCCTTTTACCCAGCGTTTTCACCGCAGGTGTCAGGGCATCCAGATTGAGTCGCTCGCCGATCACGCCCGTCGAAAAGGGCAACACCTGCTCGGTTGCAAGGCCCAGAGTCGAGGCCAGTGCCGAGCAGAGAAGTCGCGCATCTTGAAGACCGTCTTCGCCAGTGCCGGCGTTGGCATTGCCGGCGTTGATCAGCAGGGCGCGAGGGGAGGCCTTTTGCAAATGCTCTCTGGCCAGATCGACCACCGGTGCCCGACAGGCGTTCAGAGTAAAAACAGCCGCCACTCGGCTGTCTTTTGAGAGCCTCATCGCCACCAGGTCATTCTTTTTTCGAAGACGGCTGGAACCGATTGCCAGTTCTACTCCGTCTATCGGCAAAAGAGAATCGGGGGTGCTTAATCCAACCGCCATTGCTCTGGCCTCACGCTGTTGACCGCTTTAGGCCGGCTATTCTATCGCCTTAACCCGTGGCAGTGCTTGTATTTTTTGCCCGAGCCGCAAGGACAGGGCTCGTTGCGTCCTACTTTTCGTGTAGGCCGAATAAAGGGCTTTTTTTTATCGTTTTCAGCGAGCTGTGGTTGTTTCTTTACTGCCTGTTCATCTACAGCCGAAGACTGGTGGTGAAACTCCATTCTTTCGGCCTGCTTTTGTCTCCTCTCCTGCTCATCCTCTTCGATGTCCTGGTTCTCCTCAACCTGCATCCTGAAAAGATCCTGGGCGGTACGATAACGAACACTTTTCAACAGGTTTTCAAACAGAAAGAAGCTCTCCTGTTTGTATTCCTGTTTCGGCTGTTTCTGGGCGTAAGCACGCAGTCCGATGCTGGACCGCAGGTGATCCATGTTGGCCAGATGCTCCTTCCATAACTGGTCCAGATTCATCAGCATAACGGTCTTCTCAGCCAGCCGCAGGCGGTCTGGGCCGACTAGCCTCTCTTTTTCCTGATAAGCCTGCAAGACTCCATCGAGAATCCGCTGCCGAAGCCCCTCCTCGGCCAGTTCGGCGTCGTCTTTCAGCCAGCCGGCAAGCGGCAGACGAAGGTTGAATTCGCTTGCCAGTGCTTCGGTCAAACCCGCAACATCCCACTGTTCGTAAAGCGATTGTGGCGGAATGTAATTGTCGACCAGTTCCTGTACGCTGTATCTTTGCATGTCAACGACGGCATCGGCGACATCATCGGCCGTTACCAGCTCTCTGCGTTGGGAGTAAATAATCTGTCGCTGGCTGTTGGCTACATCGTCATACTCCAGAAGGTTCTTGCGAATCTCAAAGTTTCTGCTCTCTACCTTGCGTTGCGCCCTTTCGATGGCTGAGTTCACCATCGAGTGCTCAATCGAATCACCCGGCTGCAGGCCGAGGCCCTGCATGATGCCCCGCACTCGGTCGGAAGCGAAAATGCGCATCAGGTCATCGTCCAGCGAGACATAAAATCGAGAAGACCCAGGATCGCCCTGACGACCGGAACGCCCGCGTAACTGATTGTCGATACGTCTGGATTCGTGACGTTCGGAGCCAATCACATGCAGGCCGCCGGCAGCCACGACTCGATCGTGTTTTTGCTGCCAGCCAAGTCGAGCGTCATTCAAGGCATCTTCAGAAACCACCTTGTCTGTAAACGCAGCTTCCCAGTTGCCTCCCAGCACAATATCCGTTCCGCGACCTGCCATGTTGGTGGCGAGAGTGACAGACCCGGGCGAACCGGCCTGGGCTATGATTTGCGACTCCTGCTGGTGATGCTTGGCATTCAGTACCCTGTGGTCGATACCATGCTTGTCCAGTAATCCGGACAGGCGCTCCGAGGAGGCGACCGAAGTCGTTCCTACCAGTACGGGTCTGTTCTGTTCGATGGTATGCCGAATATCCTTGACGATGGCTTCGAGCTTCTCGTTCAGGGTGAGGTAGACCAGATCATTCAAATCCTTCCTGACAACAGGCTGATTGGTTGGAACAATGACCACATCAAGGTCATAAATCTGCTTGAACTCAAAGGCTTCGGTGTCGGCTGTGCCGGTCATGCCGGCCAGCTTGTCATAGAGGCGAAAATAATGTTGAAAGGTGGTTGATGCCAGCGTCTGGGTTTCATTTTGTATGTTGACACCTTCTTTGGCCTCAACTGCCTGATGCAGACCGTCCGACCAACGGCGACCCGGCAACGCCCTGCCGGTGTGCTCATCAACGATCACCACCTCGCCGTCACGAATCAGGTAATCGACATCCCTGCGAAAGAGCAGGCGCGCCTTCAGGGCTGCCTGAACATGGTGCAACAGAGCCAGATTGTGCGTCGAGTAAAGGCTGTCGGAAGCACTCAGCAAAGATGCCTTGCGCAGCCGCTCTTCAATCACCCTGTACCCACGCTCGGTCAATTCTATTGTTCGGTTTTTTTCGTCAACGACATAGTGTCCCTGCGCCGCTATTTCCTCTTCTGACAAGTAAGACTGCTCAATGGCCAGAACCGGCGTTTGCGTGTCGTCATGGGGTTCAAGCCCTTGAATGAGTTTGCTGATCAGCGGATAAATTTCCGGATTGTCGCTGCTGGCACCAGAGACGATCAGCGGCGTGCGCGCCTCGTCTATCAGAATGGAGTCGACCTCATCGACAATGGCATAACAAGGCGGCCGCTGGACGATATCCTGAGCCCTGAACACCATGTTGTCGCGCAGGTAGTCAAATCCCAACTCGTTGTTGGTGCAGTAGGTAATGTCAGCGGCGTAGGCGGTCTTCTTTTGCCCGGAATCCTGGCCCGAAACGATCGTTCCGACCGACAGTCCAAGCAGGTTGTAAAGTGGTCCCATCCACTCGGCATCACGGCGGGCCAGATAATCATTGACCGTGACGACATGAATGCCGCGCGCCGGAAGGGCATTCAGGTAGGCTGCCAGAGTCGCCACCAGCGTCTTGCCTTCACCCGTTCGCATCTCGGCGATGGAGCCCTGATGAAGAGCAATGCCGCCTATCATCTGAACATCGTAATGACGTTGCCTGAGCGTACGTACACCGGCCTCTCGAACCAGCGCGAAGGCTTCGGGCAACAAATCATCCAGCGAAGCACCCTGGTCAATTCGCTCGCGAAATGCCGCCGTCTGGATCGGAAAATCGGCTGAGTCCAGTGCCGAAAACCTGCTCTCCAGCGCGTTAATACGCTCGACCAATGGCTTGAGCTTTCGAATATAGCGGCTGTTTCTACCGCCAAAAAAAGCGGTTAACAGCTTGCTAATCAAAGAAAAACCCGAAGGAGGAAGGCGACAGCCGCCCGGTGCTTCTGGTCGATGCCTTGTACTGGACCATTGCCCTTGTGGAGCACTTCACAGTAAACATGCGGGCCGGCTGAACGACCGGTGCTGCCCATAAGAGCCGGTGTCTGACCACGCTTACAACCTCTCCGAGCGCCGCCTCGATTTGTTCGTGAATGACCATGGCGAGAGGTGAGCCATTGCCATGGTCGACTTCAATCAGCAGGCCGAAATTTCCGTTCAGTTCTGCTGGTCGATAAATTGTGCTGGATTGATATGCTTGCCCTTGTACAGCACTTCATAGTGGACATGCGGGCCGGTTGAGCGACCGGTGCTACCCATAAGAGCCAGTGTCTGACCACGTTTGACAGCCTCGCCGACCGCCACTCTGATTTCCTCGTGATGGCCATAGCGAGAGGTGTAGCCATTGCCATGATCAACTTCAACCAGCAGGCCGAAGTCTCTGTGAGTACCGGCGTAGGTGACTATGCCGGCCGCCACCGCCAACACGGGCGAGCCTTTGGGGCCGGCAAAATCCATCCCCCTGTGCATGGTAATCTTGCCGTTAAAGGGATCCACACGCTCGCCGTACTTGGATGACAACCAGGCCTTGCCCTGAATGACCGGGCGGCCTTTGGGCCGAGTGGCTTGATCCTGCCTGTGTTGGTCCAGAAATTCAGTAAGCCGTGCCAGTTCGAGGCTGCTGTGCTCGATACGTTTAAGTAAGGCTTCTACTCTCACCAGTGCGGCAGAAGGATCCGATGCCTCTGGAATCGACTCGTAAGGCCCGCCGACCGCCTTCTTGAAGTCAAGCTCGGCAGCCTCTCCTATTCCGGCCGCCTGAATCACCTCGTAAGCTCGCGAAGTCGCTGCCTCAATATGTATGACTTTTGACCTCAAATCGGCGATATGCTCGGCCAGAAGAAGATTTTTCGACTCAGAATCCCGTCGAATGTCGGCCAGTTGTCTTGCATATTCGTCCAGGTTGGCTTTCCAGCGATCAACAACCATTTCATCAAGCGAATCAAGGGCCTTTTGCGTGGTCTGAATATGCGACAACCACAGCCACCAGGCGACAAGGGCACTCAGCAGGACAAGCAGAAGGCCGATCAGCGGAAATATCGGTTTGAACTCTCCGAGGCTATTCCTGGTGGTGGAAGATTTCAAGACAGCCATTCTAAATTCAGTCAGTCCTCTGGTCAGCTTACAAATTCGCTGGTATGGTATATCAGACTATCAAGGCAATCAATAGTCTGCTTCTTTCATCTAATACTGCTTCCAATACAGGCCAAGACTCCCTCCGAATACAGGGATTCGCCACTAAAGGAAACTGCATGCCCAGAGTCCGCTCTTTCCGAAAAGACCGCAGACTCAACCAGACCGCTTCTCTGGCACTGATCCTGAATACCGGACGGCTGGGGCCTGTCCATGGGCAGTTCAAATTGTCTCAAGAACTCGAAGGAATCGTCAACCGCCAGCTTCCTGAAGGACTGCGAAACAGTGTTCGGGTGGTTTACTACCGAAATAACAAGCTACTCTTGAGTAGCTCTTCGCCCAGCCAAACTACTCGCATTCAGTACATACTCCCCGAACTCAAGGCTCGACTCAAACACAATATTCTGTTTGAGTCGCTTGAAGAGATCAGAATTCGAGTGAGCTATTTACCCCCTCGAAAAAAACCCGTCACCATAAATCGAAGTCTTTCAAGGACTTCGGCCGATAACCTGCGGGAACTGGCCGAAGTTGTCGGCAACAAGGCGCTGAAAGCCGCCTTGAAAAGCCTCGTCAAAAACTCTGATTAGCCTTTGTCGAATAAACGAGAATGTTCTCAGGTCTGCTCGTCATCACGCGCTTCTTTTCGCCTGATTTTCGGGCATGGCGTCTTCCTTGAGGCGAGGCTGTTCTCGCACAGGTGGTATCGACCTGATCGGCAACGAAGGTTGAGTCGATGCCCGCGCCCGTCGCCACTCATCACAGCCTTTATAAATCGAAGTCTTTCAAGGACTTTCGCCGATAACCTGCGGAAACTGGCCGAAGTTGTCGGCAACAAGGCACTGAAAGCCGCCTTGAAAACCCCCTCGTCAAAAAACTCTAGTTAGCCTGCTGTCGAATAAACGAAGGCGTTCTGAGCTGCTCGTAATCATGCTCCACTTCTGCCTGATTTTCGGGCATGGTGTCTTCCTTGAGGCGAGACTGTTCTCGCACAGGTGGTATCGACCTGATCGGCAGCGAAGGTTTTGCCTGAGGAAGAGACTGTGGCGACAACCAGATGTCCTTGTCATTACTCCCTTTTTTGGCACTCCTGGGGTAGACGCCAGTGGCCACCACGGTCACCTTGATCGCATCCCCCATGCTGTCATCAAGCACAGCTCCGACCACCATCTGGGCACCATCTGCTGCATAGTTCTCGCGAATCTGGTTACAGATCTGATTGTACTCTCCCATGCCCAGATTCGGATCGGCGGTCACATTGACCAGCAGCCCCTGCGCACTGTTGAGGGCAATGTCTTCAAGCAGAGGGCTTCGAATCGCATTGGAGGTAGCCTGTTCGGCGCGATTTTCACCCTTGGCGATGCCTGTTCCCATCATCGCATTACCCCTGTTCAGCATGATGGTCTGAACATCGGCAAAGTCGACATTGACCAGGCCGGGGCGAATGATCAGATCGGCAATACCCTGGACGGCTCCGAGCAAAATATCGTTGGCGGCGGCAAAAGCGTTTACCAGGCTTATCTTTGAACCCAGCACCTCCAGCAGCTTGTCGTTGGAGACAACAATGACGGTGTCTGCATACTCGTTCAGAAGGGTCAGTCCCCCCTCTGCAACCTGAATTCTGTTTTCGTGAGCAAACGGCTTGGTGACCACAGCCACGGTCAGGATATTCAGGGATTTGGCAATCTCTGCCACGACCGGAGCGGCACCTGTGCCCGTACCACCGCCCATGCCGGCGGCAATGAACAGCATGTCGGCACCCTGTACCAGTCGAGTAATGGCCTCCCTGTCCTCTTCGGCGGCCTGTCGCCCGACATTCGGATCTGCACCTGCACCAAGACCTCGAGTCGTACCGCTGCCGATCTGCAGAGGCGTTACCTCGCCACCGAGCTTGCACAGGTCCTGGGCATCCGTATTGATGCCGCAGAAGTTGGGGCCGCAAACACCATGGTCGATCATGTGCTTGATGGCATTGCCACCGGCACCACCGACACCCATGACCTTAATCACCGCACCCTGCGGTATATTGTCAACGATTTCAAACATAACAAGTCTCCTGGAATTGTGACCAAAAAAGTAAACTCCGGCTCTCCTGAGCCAACCTATGTGCCCTTGTCCTGCAGACCAATCAGCTCCCGAACATTCACATAGTCAGTCCGTCTGACCGCTGCTGCGGGTGATGAATTGGGCGAGGCCCTCGGCGGTGTCGAATCTTGAACAGCACCGTCGTGTACTCCTGTAGCAATGACCGTAACCTTGACCTCATCATCCATCGAGGAATCGACCACCCAGCCGACCACGATCTTTGCGTTCTGATGAGCAAAATCCTTTTTGATCAGTTCGATCATCTCGCTGTATTCCTGAAGGGTCATTTCCTCGCTGGCGGTGATATTGACCAGCAGACCCTGCGCGCTGTTGAGATTGACGTCTTCAACCAGCGGGCTGCGAATAGCCAGTTGGGCAGCCTGCGAAGCGCGATCCCGCCCTGAGGCAATACCAGTCCCTATGACCGCCTTGCCCATGGTCTGCATCACTGCACAAACATCGGCAAAATCAACATTGATATTGCCGGTCTGAATAATCAGATCCGTGATGCCGAGAACTGCCCAGTACAAAACATCATTGGCCCTGGAAAAGGCACCGAGCAGGGTAGCGTTGCTCCCCAGTTCCTGAAGCAGCTTGTCGTTGGGTATGGTGATCATCGAATCAACATACCTGCCGAGTTGTTCGATTCCTTCCTGAGCGATGGCTGAGCGGTTCTCGTGAGCAAAAGGTCGAGTGACGACAGCCACCGTCAGAATGTTGAAATCGCGAGCAATCGAAGCGACCACCGGAGCGGCACCCGTACCCGTACCTCCGCCCATGCCGGCAGTGATAAACACCATGTCCGCTCCCTGAATCAGCGAAACAATCCGGTCCTTGCTTTCGAGAGCGGCCCGCCGTCCTGTGTCGGGATTGGCACCGGCACCCAGTCCGCGAGTGATATCGGCACCGATCTGCAACCGGCGGGACTCTTCGATACCCAAGCCATGCAGAGCCTGAAGATCGGTGTTGATGCAACAAAGCTCGGCCCCCCTCACACCTCGATCAAGCATGTATTTGACGGCATTACCGCCGCCGCCGCCGACTCCTATAACCTTGACAATCGCCCCCGAAGCCGGTGGTGCCATCTCAAAGCCCATACCCTGTTGTTCCATGACTTCTCCCTGAAAATGTAAGCCTGTTCACCTTCCGCCTAAAAATATTTGCTGATCCAGCCCTGTAGCCGGTGCAGCATTCGAGTCGGCTGGCCTTGACGATTCCTCATGCAGGTCTCGATACCCTGCATCAAAATACCTGTCGCAAAAGTAAAGGCAGGGTCATGCAGCACTCGTTCAAGGCCGGTTAGATTGACCGATCCAAGGATGCGTACGTGGCGGTGAAAGGACTCTTCAGCCAAATCCTTGAGGCCGTTCATGCAGGCGGCTCCGCCGGTCAGAACCATGCCCATGGGAACGCGCTCCTGGTAGCCGCTTTTGGTCAGAACATCCTCGATCAGCATGAACAGTTCGCGATACCTGGCCTCGATAATCTGGGCAAGCAACTGGCGATGAATGTTGACCGATTTGCCGGCCATCTGAATGGGTGGAAGGGTCTCATCGGCGGCTACCATCTGAGCCAGCGCAGAACCATACTCGGTCTTGATTCTTTCGGCATGAAGCCTTGAGATTTGCAGCCCCAGGGCAATGTCATTGGTAGCCTCGCAACCGCCCAGCGGAATCATTGCCGTGTGCCTTACCGCTCCACCGATAAATACCGCGATATCCATGGTGCCGGCACCAATGTCGACGAGACAGACACCCTGCTCCTTTTCTTCGTCGGCCAGCACGGCATTGCCGACGGCGATCTGGCTGAGCGAAGTGCCCAACACTTCATAGCCGGCGTTGTTGATGCAACGCTCAAGGTTGCGGGCGATATTCTCCTCACAGGAGAAGACATGCACATCGGCCTCCAGTCTGCTGGCGAGCATGCCCCGAGGCTCCCTGATATTGCTCTGGCCATCGACTGTGTAGCCTTTTGGAGTAATGTGCAGAATACGTTTGCCGACGGCTCTGTTCGGCACGACCTGAGCAGGGTCAAGTACCAGCCGAATATCCTCGTCAGTCACCTCGCCACCCTTGACTGCCACTATGCCACGCGATGCATCGCCACGTACATGTTCGCCCGTCAGGCCTGTATAGACCGCGCTAATGTCCCCGCAGGGAGCCATCATCTCCATGTTGGAAATGGCTTTTTTGATGGCTTGAACCGTGTCGTCAACATTGACCACAACGCCCTTGTCCAGCCCGCCGGAGGAGTAACGAGCCTCGCCATAGCCGATGATTTCGGCGTTTCCCTCGATGCTGACCCGAGCAGATACTGCCAGCACTTTTGAAGTGCCCACATCCAGCCCGACCAGCACCTCTTGCCGGCCAATTTCTTGTCTATAAGCATTCATGGTTTCCTCCTACATGGAACTGCCGATCTGCGGCGAGATCTTTGTAATGCGGTTATGACGGGTAAAGGCTGCGCCATTGGAATAGCGCAGATCGAGAGTGGCCAGATCACTGGCTTCCGATGCCATGTTCCGAATGATGCTTTGTGCTCGAACAATCCTCGAATCCAGGTCAGTGGTTCCCAGATCGATCAAGGTACCTGTCTTCAGCAGCACCCTGAGGTTGCCTCGCAGATCCAGCCACAGGATGTCGACTCCGCCGAAGGCTCGATGAAGCCTGTGAAAATGTGCCATGGCCTCCTGAGAAAGGCCCTCTGGAGCATGAATGCGAGGCAGGCCAGATACAGACTTCAGAGAATTGATCTCCTCGCCGTCGGCGTTCAGATAGCCGTTGTTGTTCCAGATGTAGGCCGGTTCTTCGACAAGAATGTGTAGCTCCAGCCTGTTCGGCCAGTGCTTTTTCAGATCGGCCCGATAAATCCAGTCGAGCGATTCGATCTTCGCCTGCAGTGAGTGCAGGTCGAGCTGCCAGAAACCCTGTTCTCTGACACCCTGAAGCCTGTTTGAGAGACTCACGCGCTCGGCCGGCCCAGGCCCTCCGGCAGACGGTTGAATGTTCAGAAAAACTTCTTTTATATTCGACGAATGTACAAAAACATCCGCCGGCAAACTCAGCAGAAGCAGTGTTGCGACCAATACAAGCTTCCACTCTATACCCCGAATCAACGACTCTCGACTCAGCACCAGATCCATGGGTGCTGTCCATTTCTTCGTGGGGTACTTTCTCGCAAGCCATTTCTTCATCGGTTTCCCCTCTTTATTTCATCGGCCAGCACGGCAATGTCGCCGGCACCCTGAATAACTACCAGATCATCCTCTTGTACCAGCGAAGCCAGTGCCTTCAATGCATCCTCCGGACGTTTGAGAAGAACCGGATTCGAGCCAGCCCGGCGAAGAGCGGCCGCCAAATCCTGGCTGCTCGCACCTGCTATGGGTTTCTCGCCAGCCGCATAGACCTCCAGCAGCAACAGGACATTCGGGCGACTCAAGACACGAATGAAATCCTCTCGGCAATCGCGAGTACGGGTGTAGCGATGCGGCTGGAAAACCATGACCAGCCGCCGATTCGGACAGGTTTCACGCAGGCAGTTGATGACCGCCTCCAGCTCTGCCGGATGGTGTCCGTAATCATTCACAAGGGTGACTGTCCGCTGGTGAAAACGAATTTTTCGATGAATCTCAAGACGTCTTTCAACGCCGTCAAAACTGGCTAATGCCGAGGACAGGCTGTCGTCTTTCACGCCCGAATGATGGGCGACGGCACAGGCGGCCAGAGCATTCAGAACATTGTGCCGGCCCGGCAACGAAAGCTTCAGCGAAAGAGGGTCTCCGGTCGGTCGGTGAAGCGTAAAGACCGACCCTGTGGTCGACGGCGAGTAGTCGCTGGCGTAAAAATCGTTGTTAGAGTCAAAACCATAGCTCTGATGATACGCCTCGATTCTGGGGCTTATACTGCCAATTCCGGGGTCGTCTCCACACAGAATGGCCATGCCATCGGCGGGCAATCGGTTGATAAATTCCAGAAAGCTGGTGGCGAGAGTTTTCGGATCACCGCCAAAGGCATCCATGTGCTCTCGATCAATGTTGGTCAAAACAACCATTCTGGGGCTCAGCCGCAGAAACGAGGCGTCGCTTTCATCCGCTTCCACAACCATGGAGTGACCTGAACCCAGCCGGGCCGAGCCGCCGGTTGCCCTCACTCGGCCGCCGACAAGCCAGCTCGGATCCAGTCCGGCTACTGTCAAAAGATGGGCGATCAAAGCCGTAGTGGTGGTTTTTCCATGCGCACCCACCAGCACTATGCTCTGCTTGATGCGAATCAATTCGGCCAGCATTTCGGCTCGAATGACCACGGGTATTCCACGAGTTCGAATGGCCTGCAATTCTGGATTGTCCTCTGCAATGGCCGAAGAAATCACGACCAGGCTGGCTGTTTCAAACAGCCTGCCGCTGTGGCCGACATCGATTCGCGCACCCAGCTTCTTCAGCCGACAGGTTGACTGTGTAGCCTGAAGATCGGAGCCGGAAACCTGATGACCCGAGGCGAGTAGCAATTCGGCCATACCCGACATGCCCGAACCGCCGATACCGAGCATGTGGATTTTCTGTGCCTTGTGCATCATGGAGGACAGGTCGACGAATGCAGGCGATTGCATATCAACTGGCCTCGGTCGGTGTATCGGCGAGTTCGTATTGAATACGTAACAAAATGCCGATAAAGACGCTGTTGACAACCAGGCTGCTGCCGCCATAGCTGACCAGAGGCAGGGTCAGGCCCTTGGTCGGCAAAAGGCCGATGCTGGCTCCGGTATTGATTACAGCCTGAAGGCCGATCAGGGTGGTGATTCCAACCGCCAGAAAGGCGACAAAAAGCCGGCCTTTGTCGAGACAACGCCAGGACAGGATCAAACCGATGGCAAGCAGGACAGCAAAAGTGCCAAGAACCAGAAGCGTACCAACCAGACCCAGCTCTTCGCCGATCACCGCAAACACAAAGTCTGTGTGGGGTTCGGGCAAATAGGCCATTTTCTGGATGCCTTGTCCAAGCCCCAGACCCCACAGGTCTCCACGGCCAAAGGCGATCAGCGACTGAGTGAGTTGATAGCCTGCCTGATATTTGTCGGCCCAGGGGTCAACGAAGGCAATCAGACGGCGCATTCTGTAGGGCTGAGTCAACACAGCCAGCACCGCCAGACCGGCAAGGATCAAGCCAAAGCCAAACAGCCGCTTCAGCGGAAAGCCGGCGACCAGCAGCATGGCCAGGCCAATCAGGACAATCAGGACCGCACTGCCGAAATCTGGTTGCAACAACAGCAGAGCCACCGGCAGGGCGATCAGAAAAATGATTCGAATAAGCCCGTTTTGACCCTCTCGTATAGCCTCTATGCGAGCAATAAAGCCTGCCATGTAAAGAATGAAGCAGAGTTTGAACAGTTCGGCCGGCTGCACTGAAAAAACCGGTAACCTTATCCATCGCTGACTGCCGTTGACTTCCTGCCCCAGATAGGGGATCAGCACCAGTCCGAGCAGCAGCAGGCCGCCTGAAAAAATCAACCGGTGCAAGCGGTACCAGGTATTCAGTGGCACCAGCCAGACAGCAAGCAGGCACAGACTTGCGACCAAAAAGTGAACACAGTGCCGAAGGCTGAAGTGCCAGATCGAACCCCATTTCGAACTGGCAATCTCCATGGAAGCCGAGGTCACCATAACCAGCCCAAACAAGCACAGTCCTGCCCAGATTCCAAACAGAAGAAAACTCGGTGAATGCAGCCACACTCGAGTCATGAAACCCTGCCCCGAGTGGCAACCCACTGCTCGGCCAGGTGTCGAAAGGCGAGCCCTCTGGCACAAAAACCGGTGAACTCATCAAGGCTTGCACAGGCGGGTGAGAGCAGCAGAATATCGCCGGAGCGAGCCTTGCCTGCCAGTTGAAGAAAGGCCAATGCCATCCTTTTATGCACACTGACATCAAACAGCCGTTCAAAGCTCTTCGCCATTGTCTGGGCGGCCTGGCCGAACAGAGCCATGTGCCGAACTCTTCCTCTGGCGGCTTCGGCCAACGGAGAGAAATCTTCGGTCTTGGCCTGGCCGCCAGCCAGCAGCAACAGATTTTCCTGACCAGGCGGAGCAAGGCCCTCGACGGCGGCACATGCCGAACTCACATTGGTTGCTTTGGAGTCGTTCACAAAGCCAATCGAGCTCTTCAAGGGCAGACGTTCGCACCGGTGCGGCAACCCCGAGTATTCGGCAAGTAGTCGCGCAAACCCCTGACAGGAACCGGTCGCTGTATAGGCTGCTGCCACTGCAAACAGGACATTCAAATGATTGTGCCGGCCGGACAGGGCAAGACGTTGAAGCGGAAAGGAGAAGGTCTGGCCGATTTCCAGCCGCTCCGAAGTCAACCGAAAGTCCTCTCCGGCCGAACCCCAGCCGAGAGAAATGCCCCTCTGTCCGTGCTCCAGTACAGGCCGAGTAGCCTCATCATGCCGATTCCAGAAACAGGTGTCGGCGGCAGTAAACAGCTTGTGTTTGCACCTGCGATAGTTTTCCATGCTTGAATGACGGTCAAGATGATCGGGTTGAATATTGGTGAGCAGAGCGACATCGGCACCCAGAGAATCGATCAGTTCAAGCTGAAAGCTCGACAACTCCAGCAACCAGAAATCAATGCCCTGCCGGTCAATCAAATCGAGCGCCGGCGTGCCGAAGTTGCCACCCACCGCAAGCCTTTTGCCGGCCGCCTTCAGCAGTCGGCCCAGCAGATCGATGACCGTACTCTTGCCGTTGGAGCCGCTGACGGCAATCACTTTTCCGGCCTGCGAAAGCTCTCTGCGAGCATTCATAAAAAGTTCAATGTCGCCAAGTACCGTCTGTTCTTTCAGCAGAGGATCGTTGAAGGGCGGCTGTCGGCGGTCGACACCGGGTGAAAACACCAGTCGATTGGCTCGGCTGAGCAGATTCGAATCAAGCCTGCCCAGACTAAAGTCTATTCGAGGCGAGTCGAATTCCCTGACCAGTCCGCCTGCCGGCGGGTTTGAGCGAGAATCGACGACCAGCAAACGCTCACCCCGACCGGCCAGATAACGCAGACAGGAGGCACCGGTGCGTCCCAGACCTATGATCGCACTGTCGTAACGCTCAGACATGAAAAGTTCCCGCCAGGCTTCCCAGTATCAGAAGCATCGAGGCTACCCAGAACCGAATGACTACCCGGTTTTCGGGCCAGCCGGCCAGTTCAAAGTGATGGTGTACAGGAGCCATTCGAAAAATACGCTGGCCGGTTAACCTGAAAGAGAGGACCTGTGTTATCACCGAGAGAGTCTCGACCACAAAAATACCGGCCATCACAAAAAACAGAAGTTCGTGCCGAACCAGAATGGAGGCTATGCCCAGACCGGCACCGAGGGCCAGACTGCCGACATCACCCATAAAGATCATCGCCGGCGAACCGTTGAAACACAGAAAACCGAGTCCTGCACCCGCCAGTGCACTGCAGAAAATCGCCGTCTCCTCAACTCCCTCGACATGAGGCAAGGCCCAGACACCAGCCAGTTGGCTGTCGCTCACAAGAACAGCCAATAGCCCCAGTACCAGAGCGATCAAGACCACCGGCAGGGTGGCCAGACCGTCCAGACCGTCGGTCAGATTGACTGCATTGCTGGAACCCACCAACACCAGATAACACAGCAGAATGTAAGCAGGCCCTATGGCCAGACTGTATTTCCAGAAAGGAATGAACAGGTCAGTCGAGGCCTGAGTGTCGGCCTGGTAAAACAGCCACAGGGCGGCGACCAGAGCCACTATCGATTGCAACAGGTACTTCTTGCCTGCACTCAGGCCACCGGCATTCCGGTGGGCAATTTTGCGCCAGTCATCAAACAGACCGATGCTCCCGTAAGCCAGCGTCACCAGTAGCGCGATCCAGACACAGGCATAAGTCAGGTCAGCCCAGCACAAAACGCTCAGAGTCACGGCCATGAGAATCGGCAGGCCGCCCATCGTCGGAACGCCGGTTTTGTGCAGGTGTGAGCGCGGCCCGTCCTCTCTGACCACTTGCCCCAGCTTTTTTTGCGTCAGCAGTCGAATAAACACAGGTACAGACACAAGCATCAGAAGGAAGGCACTGCCGACAGCCAGCAGGCTTCTTGACAGCAGTTGCAGGCCGTCTTC
>RKSB01000065.1 GCA_007571095.1 K189A clade bacterium
GATAACCGCCGAACAATCATCGGCAAATGCGGTGTTACAGAGGTTGGCCCCTATGTCGGTGTAGCAGACTTTCGTCATTCTTGACTTGAGGGAGGTTGCTTAAATTGACTGCATTTTCAAAAGCCTGCCTAGCCCAGAGTTTCGCTGCCAACCAGTTCAATCTCGAAACCACTCAGGCCGACATAGTTGTGGTGTTGTCCCGACAGCAGGCGAATGGATTGAATACCCAGATCCTTGAGTATCTGGGCACCCAGGCCGACTTCTTTCCACATTGCCTGGCCTGAGGCTTCACTTTTTTCGACGGCCGGAGCCTCGGGGTAGTCGGTGTGTCTCAGGTATAAAAAAATGCCCTGTCCTTCTTTTTGGATGGCCGCCAGAGCGGCGTTGATCAGATTGCTGGAGCGTCCCGACTGAGAGCCGAAAAGGTCATCGAGAACCCTCTCTCGGTGAATACGTACGATCACCGGCGAGTCGAGATCGGGTTCTCCGAAAATCAGTGCGATGTGCTGGCATTCGTCGAAGCTGGTCTTGTATATGAGTGCCTGAGCCTTGCCGATGCTGGTGTCTATGGTCAGCTGGTCTATTCTTTTGACCAGTTTTTCACGTTTCTGGCGATAGGCGATCAGGTCGTCTATTGTAATGGTTATAAGGTTATTTTCTGATGCAAATTCAATAAGTTGTTTTGTTTTTTTAACGGTTCCGTCATCATTTACTATTTCGGCCAGCAGGCCCACGGGAGGGCAGCCCGCCAACCTTGTCAAATCAATGGCGGCTTCGGTGTGGCCGGATCGAAACAGTACTCCGCCATCTCGGGCGATTAAAGGAAACAGATGCCCAGGTCGAACAAAATCGCTGGCGGTTGCAGCCTTGTCTGCCAGTGCCAGTATGGTGTTGGTTCTTTCTTTGGCAGAGATGCCGGTGGTCAGGCCATGCCGATAGTCAACTGATACTGTGAAGGCTGTGTTCAGCGGTGCGTTGTTGTCGTGCACCATGGGGTTCAGCTGTAGTTTTTTGGCCCGTTCTGTGGACACGGGTACGCAGAGGATACCGCTGGTATGCCGAATCATGAAGGCAACCTTTTCGATCGAAGCCTTGCTGGCAGCCATGATCAGATCGCCTTCATTTTCACGGTCGGCGTCATCGAGTACGACGACAAGTTCGCCGTCTGCAATCGCCTGCAAGGCATCCTCAATTGAGTCAAAACTGGAGGATCGCATAGTCTACTCGTGCTGAAAGCATAGGGATTGGTATGTACAATGGGATTCTAGTAGCAGGCGATAAGGTGCGCAAACCGGCCGAGTCTGGCTTGATATGTTTGAACTGCCTCTGAATCGGGTTGAAAAAAGTTTTTTCGGCATCATTTTATTGGTATTCGGCAAGAAGGCACTCTCATTTGGACTCAACTGTGAGAGCGTTCGTCAAACGATCTCCCGCCTTTTTCGGCGAGCCGGACAAGCCGTTTTTTCAGACTCAATGCTGCGGTTGAGGTGGCTATGGCTCGATTAAAGACTTATCCGGTATTGCCTCTGCTGAATACCTGCGTGTATCCCGATATCAGCGTTCCCCTGATCGTAGGGCGCCCCGCTTCTCTGGCCGCCCTTAAAGCCGCTCAGGAACGCAAGCGTGACCGTCAGTTGGTTGTCCTCTCCCAGAAGGATCCAAAGGTCAAGCGGCCTGAGCAGAAGGACCTCTATGAGATCGGAACCCTGGTTTCCATTCGTCGTTTTGACCGAGTTGAAAACGGAGTTCATGTGCTGGTCCGTGGAGTCAGCAGAGTCGCCATTCGAAAGCTGGCTAGCGATCAGGGTTATCTGGTCGCCCAGATTTCTCCGCTGGAAAACCCCGAGGACACGAGTGTTGAAGCCGATGCCCTGGTCAGGGCCAATCAGTCTCTGGCCAAGGAGATCGCCCTGCTCATGGATCCGGAAAACGGTTTGCAGGGATATGAACAGTTGATAGGTTCGATCGGGGATTCTCTGGTCCAGGCTTACCGAATGGCTTCTCTGGCCAGTATAGATCTCCCTGAGCAGCAACAGTTGCTCGAAATGGACAGTTTTCAGGACATCCTCAAAACCGTTCACAAGATCATGTTGCGAGAACGTCATATCGTGCAGGTTCGAATCGAGATTGCCGACAAAACCAAGGGCGATATGGAGCAGCAACAACGCGAAGCTGTGTTGCGTCACCAGAAGAGGGCTATCGAAAATGCCCTCGGTGAGAGAGGGTCGGAAAACGAAGAAGTGTCTGAACTTCTCAAGCAGATTCGATCCATTGACGACCTGCCCAAAAACGTCGAGGAGGAAGCCTTGAGAGAACTTCGGCGAATGGAGGGTATGTCCCCGAATACCGCTGACTTTCAGGTCGCTCGGTCGTATGTCGAATTTATTGCCGAACTGCCCTGGGGCAAGCAGACGGAGGACAGGTTTGACCTGAGGGTCGCCAGTCAAATTCTCGACAAGGAACATTTTGGCCTGGAAGAAGTCAAGGAGCGCATTCTGGAGCATCTGGCGGTGCTGCAGATGAACCCGAATGCCAAGGCACCCATTCTCTGTTTTGTGGGTCCGCCGGGCGTCGGCAAAACCAGCCTTGGACGATCCATTGCCAGCACTCTGGGTCGAAAGTTTGAGCGAATCTCTCTGGGTGGCCTGCACGATGAAGCCGAACTGAGGGGTCATCGCCGAACCTATGTTGGTGCCATGCCCGGGCGTATTCTTCAGGCAATTCGGCGGTCGCAGTCAACCAATCCGTTGCTTATGCTGGATGAGATCGACAAGTTGGGTCGTGATTTTCGAGGTGACCCTGCTTCCGCCTTTATGGAGATACTCGACCCGGTTCAGAATGCGAATTTTCGGGACAACTATCTGAATTTGCCCTTCGATCTGTCCAAGGTGTTCTTCATCACCACTGCCAACACGCTGGACACTGTGCCTGTCGCCCTGAGAGATCGAATGGAGGTTATTGAACTGTCCGGCTACGCCGACTATGAAAAGCAGGCAATCGCCAAGCGCTTTCTGATACCCAGGCAACGCAAGGAAGCGGGCCTGCCGGAGCCCAGCTTTCGAATTACCGATGCGGCACTGAGAAAAATCATCACTCACTACAGCAGGGAGGCGGGCGTTCGAGGGTTGGAGCGCACGCTGGCTTCGGCTGCCCGCAAGCAGGCCCGGCTTGTACTGGAGGGCAAGAAGCCGGGTTCCATAGGAGCGAATAACCTGGAACGTCTGATTGGTCCGCGCAAGTTCTTTTCTGAAAAACTCAGGAGAACTCCGCGACCTGGCGTTGTTGCCGGTTTGTGCTGGACCGTGGCCGGTGGCGATGTGCTTTACATAGAAGCGGTGCTTGCCCACAAGAAGGAGGCGCTTCAGTTGACCGGTCAGTTGGGCGATGTGATGAAGGAGTCTGCCTACACCGCAAGGTCTTACCTGTGGTCGATTGCTCCAAAGCTGAAGATTGGACGGGAAGTCATAGAGAACAACGGTGTCCATATTCACGTACCGGCAGGCTCCATACCCAAGGACGGGCCGTCGGCGGGAGTGACGATAGCGACTGCGCTGGCCTCCGTTTACAGTGGTCATCCGCCGCTCAAGGGGCTGGTGATGACCGGCGAGATTTCTCTGGCCGGTTTGATTTTGCCGGTCGGCGGCATCAAGGAAAAGGTTCTTGCGGCTCATCGAGTCGGGCTCAAGGAAGTCCTGTTGCCCAAGGCCAACGAACATGATCTGTCGTCGGTACCGGAGCGAATTCGTCAGGATATGAAATTTATTCTGGTGGACAACCTGATGGACTTGTTGCGGCACGCTATTCCGGCTGTTTTTCCGGCTTCCAGACAGACTTGGGACTGTGAGCAGCGTCCGCAGGGCTGAGGCTTCGGACGATGCCGCTGACCCTCTGGTATCTATTCAGATCGCCAAGGATTACCTGGGTTTTTCAGCCGGTCATTTCACCATTTTTTCGGCCACCGAGCGAGAACGTCTGCATGGCCATAATTTTCGGCTGAAGCTTGAGCTGCAGGCCGAGGTGGACGAGAACGGGCTGACTTTTGATTACGTACCCCTGAAGCAGCAGCTCAAGAAATGGTGCGATGAACTGGATGAGCGAGTCTTGCTGCCGATGTATTCGCCTCATCTGTCGGTTCGCTCGACTGACTCTTCGATCACCGTCTGCTTTGATGGCCAGACCATGGTGTTGCCGCTGGCAGATGTTCTCCTGTTGCCGGTCAGGAACACCACGGTTGAAGACCTGTCTCACTATTTTCTGAAACGTCTGCTCAAGCTGAAAACCGGCTGGGTGCAGAAGGTTCGCCGGCTGAAGCTTGGCATCAGTTCAGGCCGAGGGCAATGGGGCGTGGCCTGCTGGAGTGCAAAGTGAAGACGGCTGTCATCACCGGAGCCAGCACCGGTATAGGTGCAGCCACTGCTCGCCGCTTTCTGAAAGCGGGCTATCGAGTCATCAACCTGTCCAGACGGCCACTGGCGGAGGAGCGAGTGGAGAATTTGCCGGGTGATTTGAGGCTGACCTATCGAGACAAGTCCTTTTCGAAGCGTCTGTGCGAACTGACTCAAGACGCCTCTGCACTCGTGTTGATTCACAATGCCTGCTTGCATTACGGGGACACTGTTGGCGATCTTTCAGACGAACAGCTGGATGAGGTGCTGACGCTGAATGTTCGAGTACCCAACCGACTCAACCATCTGCTGATTCCCTGTATGCAACCGTCTTCATCGATTCTGTATGTGGGCTCAACCCTGTCCGAAAAAGCGGTGCCGGGTGCCTTCAGTTATGTTGTCAGCAAGCATGCTTTGGTTGGCATGATGCGTGCCACCACGCAGGATCTGGTGGGTACAGGTATTCATTCTGCCTGTATTTGCCCGGGCTTTACGGACACCGAAATGCTCCGCCGGCACATGGGTGATGATCCGAAAATACGGCAGTCAATCACCGAAAGAAGTGCCGAGAACAGGCTGATAGAACCGGCGGAGATCGCCGAACTGCTGTTTTTTGCAGCCCATTCGCCAAGCTTGAATGGCGCCGTTATACAGGCCGGCCTGGGTCAGAAAGAGACCTGAGGCGGTTTTTTTCATGGCGTCGGGCCGAGAAATAGACTATCGCGAACGCCGAGAAAGAGTTTTTCTGGTATTGGCGGGCTTCTTTATTACGGCCATGACCATGCTCAACATCATCGGGCTTACCCGTTTTGTTGAATTGGGTCCCATGTCTCTGGTCATTGGAGTTTTGCCTTATCCTCTGACCTTTCTCTGCACCGATTTGATCAGCGAACTCTACGGCCGGGCGCGAGCCAATTTTATGGTGACTGTCGGCCTGGTCATGAATGGATTTATCCTGTTGGTGATGTATGTCGGGCAAGCCCTGCCTTCGGTATCACCTGAACTGCAACCGCCCTGGCAGACTCTTTCTTTGGCCGGCTCATTGCAGTTGCCGGACGGCAACTCGGTTACCGGCTCGGTGGAGCTGTTTTATGTGCTCTACACCGCCACCACGAGTTCCATCACCGCTTCCATGCTGGCTTATATATGTGCCCAGTATTGTGATGTTCAACTGTTTCATTTCTGGAAGCGGGTGACTCGAGGAAAATATCTCTGGATTCGAAACAACTTTTCTACCCTGATTAGCCAGATCGTTGATTCGGTGGTGGTGATTGGTATAGCTTTCGGTGCGGTGTTTTTGGCCGGCGAAATCGGTCTGGCGGATTTGTTGCTGCTGATAGGCAGCAGCTACCTTTTCAAGATGGTGGTTGCCCTGATTGATACCGCACCCATGTACTGGCTGGTGCACATACTTCGCCCCTGGCTGAACCTGCAGGAGTCAGACGAGACCGGCACTTGAGTC
>RKSB01000118.1 GCA_007571095.1 K189A clade bacterium
GATGATCTTCTGGGGGCCACCCGGCGTTGGCAAGACGACTCTGGTCAGGCTGCTGACGAAGGCTTCAGAACGTCCTCTTTACTGCCTGAGTGCGATCAGTGCAGGCGTGAAGGAAGTTCGGCAGGTCATCGCTTCATCGGCCGCCAGCCTCATTTCCGGCGTTGTGTTTATCGACGAAATACACAGGTTCTCAAAGAATCAGCAGGATGTGTTGCTGGGTGCTGTCGAAGAGGGCGTGGTCACCTTGCTGGGTGCGACTACTGAGAATCCCTCTTTCGAACTGGTGGCACCCCTGTTGTCCAGAACCCAGGTTTATGTTCTTAAACCCTTGACTGACGATTCGCTGATCGCCATCGCTCAACATGCGATTGCTCACGACGAGGTTTTGAGCCAGTTGAGCATTCAGTTGAAGGAAACAGACAGCCTGCTCAGGTTGGCTGGCGGCGACGCTCGCCGAATGCTCAACATCATCGAGTTGATTGCCAACAGCACTCGACAGAAGAAGATCGTCATCACCGATCAGCTGGTTCAGGATCGGGCTCAGCAGCGGCTGGCTCGTTACGACAAGGACGGCTCCCAGCACTATGACACCATTTCGGCTTTCATCAAGTCGATGCGTGGAAGCGACCCCAATGCTGCGGTTTATTATCTGGCGCGTATGATCGATGCTGGCGAGGACCCCCTGTTCATTGCCCGGCGGATGGTGATACTGGCTGCCGAGGACATAGGCAACGCCAACCCGCAGGCCTTGATACTGGCGACCAGTTGTTTTCAGGGAGTGCACTCCGTGGGCATGCCTGAAGGGCGGATTCTGCTTGGGCAATGTGCCGTTTATCTGGCGTGTTCGCCCAAAAGCAACGCTTCCTATCGGGCGATTAGTGAAGCTCTTGAGGTCTGTAAGCAGTACGGCGATCTGCCGATACCCCTGCATTTGCGCAACGCCACAACTGATTTACAACGCAGTCTGGATTACGGAAAGGGCTACAGATACGACCACGACTTTGAAGGCCGGTTTGCCGGTTCGGAATTTCTGCCTGACTCTCTGTCTGGAAGGAAGTTCTACGACCCAGGCGACGACAACAAGTGGGAACAGGCCATTCGCGACTTTTTACGCAAACGCTGGGGCGACAAGTACGGCTATTAGCAGGGAGTCTGCTGATCTGTCGGTCAGCTCCACATACTGCTGCCGCCACAGACGGTGAGTGCCTGGCCAGTGATGTATTGAGAGGCATCGGAGGCCAGAAAAACCGCCGCGCCCTTGAGGTCTTCCGATTCGCCAAGCCGGCCCAGCGGAATATTTGACGCAGCATAGCCTGCCGACTCGGCATTTTCCCAGAGTGCTTTGGAGAAGTCTGTCTTGATCAGACCGGGGCAGATCGCATTGGCCCGAATGCCTGAAGGGCCGAGTTCTTCGGCCAGATTTCTGACGAGCCCCAGAACTGCCAGCTTCGAAATAACATAGGTCCCCAGTACCGCAGAGGACCTGAAGGCACCCACGCTGGAAGTGATCATGATGGATCCGCTTCCTTTGGCAATCATGTCAGAGGACACCATGTGAGCGAGCCAGTGGTTGGACTTGACATTGGTTGACATGATTTTGTCGTAGGCTTCGTCGGGTAACTTGGACATGGGGCCGTAGTAGGGGTTGGATGCCGCATTGGCGACGAGAATGTCGATGGGGCCAATCTCTTTGCGAGTGGCATCCACCAGTGCCTGCAGGTCCTGCTTGTGGCTGGCGTTGCAGTCTTTTGCGAAGGCTCTTTTTTCTCCACACCTGCTGTTGATCTGCTCGGCTGCAACCTGACACTGCTCGAGCTTGCGGCTTGAGACCATCACTCGACACCCATGTTCGGCCAGACCTTCAGCCATGGCCAGACCTATACCTTTGGAGGCTCCTGTCAGCAGTGCCACCTTGCCTGTCAAGTCGAACAATTTACTGGATTCCATATATACCTCATATACCTCTGTGGGTTGGTTTTGAATGTGCGGACTTCAGGGTTGAACGGAAGCCTGTTCCTTTTACCAGAAAAGCTCCGAGAATGATTTTTGTCAGAAACTGGTCGTCTTAAGAATTTTTAACAAGCGAACCAGCCAACCATAGAAATCAAGAAAGCAAGGTCCTGTTCGGGTCAAAGTTCGCCTTTCTTTGCTGTGGCAGTTTCTCTATTGGGCGTTATTGGACACATCCAGCATTCCATTTCGCTTTAGCCTGTCGTCTCGAAGGATACACACTACTTTCAGGATCGCATTGATGCGATCCCCTTCAAGACCGGCTTCAAGAAGCCCTTTTTTGGCCTTGAGAAGGGTCTCTTCGGTGCGGTCACCAGCCACATCATCAATTGCAATCATGAGTGCATCGGCCTGATGTTCTTCAAAACCGGCTTCAACAATGCTGTTTCTGGTCTGGAGGATAGTACTGTATGAAGAAGCCATGATGTTCGAACCGCCGCCCTCTTTGCACTTAGGAAAAGCTTACAAGAAAACCCATGTTCTGTATATTCCCGCATCGACTGATGGTGCTGTGCGATCAAGTCACTCTTATATGACGTATATGACGGAAAAGAAGCCGTGCCAGCTTCATTCAAGCTGGGTATCACTGAGAGTGAGTGTTTTTGGAGGCTTGATGCTACCGCATTCGAGCCGATACCCCTTGACGGGTGCCAGTGCGTGAAAGCGGCTTTTGACGAGGAGTCTGCCAGCCAAAAAATCCAGCCAGAGGCAAGCTGTTTGCCCTCAAGTCGTTTTTCAGGCTGTGCCTTGAACCAAGTGCCGAAGAGTGATCCCTGTTGGGAGAGCCGGTGCCTTGAGGATTTTCAAAGCTTCATGATGGGCAGAACGGACAGAATGATAAGGATTATGGCGATTCCCTGGGTGATGGTCCACCTTATTATGTCTGTTCTTAATACACTGATTTCGTCTTTGAATTCGGCCCTGAGCAGGACCATGTCCTGTTTCTTGACCAGATCTTCATCCCTTTCATTCAATATATCCAGGATCGCATTCAGGAACGCATCGACATGGCTTTCTTTCAGGCCAGCTTCGAGAAGGCCTTGTTTGACCCGGACGGCAACATTGTATGCAGTCATGATGCTCGAAACGCCGCTGTCTTCGCATTTACAAGGATCTTACGAAAAAACCCATGTTCTGTATATTCCCGCATCGACTGATTGTGTTGTGCGATCAAGTCACTCTGATATGACGGAAAAGAGCTTGAGCGAGTATTCACAGGCTAGGTCTTTGGCATCCAAGTCACCTTGGTTGGGTATCAGTGCATGAAAGCGGCTTGACGAAGGTAGCTGTCAGCCAAAAAATCCAGTCAGGGCCAAGCTGTTTGCTCTCAGGGCGTTTATCGGGCTGCTGCCTGATTGCGGTATAATCATCACTCGTCTTGTTGCGGGAATCAGGGTTGCCTTGTGAGCGAATTGGAAGCCTTTCTCGATCAACCTGACGACAAGACCAGTCTGGTTGACCTGAAGGACTTTCATGACCAGATCGAGCAACGTCTTGACTTTATTCTGAGAGAGGAACACGGCCTGCGCATCGAAAGTGCGATGCGTACTTGCGTGTTTTCCGGCGGCAAAAGACTGAGGCCCAAGCTGGTGATGGTGACTGCCAGGACGCTCGGTGCCGACCCTGCCAGAGCACTGGATCTGGCCTGTGCGGTTGAGATGGTGCACGGTGCTTCGCTGATACTTGACGACCTGCCCTGCATGGATAATGCCGCCGAACGTCGAGGGGCACCGGCCTGTCATCTGACTTTCGGTGAGGACATCGCCATACTGGCGGCTGTGACCCTGATTACCAGAGCCTTTCAGGTGGTTACCGATGCTCCGCACATTGCCGATTCAACCAAGGTCGAGATTTGCAGCCTGCTGTCAGACGCACTGGGAGTCAAGGGCCTGGCCGCCGGTCAGGAATCCGATCTCAGGGATATGCAACCCTCTGCCGATATGGATGCCGTGACCGAGATGGAGCACAACAAGACGGGCATTCTGTTTGAGGTCTGCTTGCAGGCGGCAGGGTTGGTGGCCGAGGCCACCAAGGAAAGAATTCAGGCTCTGAAAAAATTCGGCTATCACCTGGGACTTGCTTTCCAGATCTTCGACGATCTGCTGGATGCACTGGGCAGCCGTGAAAAGACCGGCAAGGATCACAATCAGGATTCTGGCCGATCCACCTTCGCCACCGTCATGTCTTCAAGCGATGCCGAGGCTCATGCTTTTGCGCAGTTGCAATCCAGCCTGGCTGTACTTGAGTCTGCCGGCATTCACAGCCGTCCTCTGATGACCCTGGTCAAGGTTGTGTTTAGTCAGTACAAGCAGCAGATCGCCTGATATTCGCTCGCCGAAAGCCTTTGCTGACGAACTGGCCCGAAACCAGAACTCGGCCAACAGTGTTTCGATCTCTGGTAGCTGGCTGTTGCTGCTGTCAGAGCATTCCGTAGGGTTGCTGGAGACGCAGGGCTTGTTCAGAGCCAGCTATTTGTTCCGCACTTCCGACACAAATCCTGCTACAAAGTCCCGCAGGAACGAGGCTACCAAAACAGACAGCCAGAGTGCGAACAGGATCATTCGCCAGAGCAACCGCAGCACGAATATGGCCAGTTGAACTCCAAAGACAACCGCCATTACCGCAGCATTGAAGATCATATAGAAGGCTTGCAATTCAGCCGCTTTCTTGCCGCGAAACTGGATGCCGGCGAACTTGAAGGACGACCGTTTCGGCTTGAAAAGGTTAAAGGTACCCATGCCGGTTTTGGCCGATGCGGTTACGCCTGTCTTGGACAGATTGAAGTTAAGAGGCCCCGTCTGCCAGCGACCAATCAGTTGAAAGCGGCTGTTCTGGAAGGCCACGCGAGCACCCTTGGCAATTCGCCTTGAAACCCTCACACCCTCGGATGTACTGGCGGTAACCTTTGCAGAACCCAGCTTCTTCTCTGCCCGCAACGCCACGCCACCCGTGCGTGATGCCCGGCTGTGCCTGCCACGATGTTCTACACGAACCTGTCTGCCGTCTTTGTCTTTTTTTCGGAAGTTCAGCATGCTTGACCCTTGTCGGTTTTCGATTTGAGCGATCGTAAATTCAACATTCGGCAGTTGAAGCGGTCTCCGGCATAATGCCGACCGATCCTCGCTTTTTCATTCGTTGTCTACTCAGCCGCTGGCGTTGATTTCGGCCACATGATACGACAGTCAGCATTGAGACACTCGATGAGGACCGGATTGTTATCACAATACTCTGTAGACCAGAAAATCGACAAATCACCGGTTGAAAGTTCGACAAATCACCGGTTATTATTTCGACAAATCACCGGTTAAAAGTTCGACAAATCACCGGTTGAAAGTTCGACAAATCACCGGTTAAGCAGTCTGAATAGCGTGTATCAGCCACCCAGTCGGGGCTTCTGACCATGAAATATGTTCCTCGTATCCTTGAAGCGAATTTGTCCTTATTGCTCGAAGCTACTGGTGCGGTGGTTATCGAGGGCTCAAAAGCCTGCGGCAAGACCGAAACAGCCAGGCGTATGGCAGCGAGCGAGGTGTTGCTCGATCTCGACGACAACGCAAAACGGATGATAGACATAGATGCCGGAGCGGTTCTTGCCGGTGGTACACCGCGCCTGATCGACGAATGGCAACTTGCACCCAGAGTCTGGAATCATGTGCGTCGCGAGGTTGATCGACGCGGTACGCCGGGTCAGTTCATCCTCACCGGTTCTGCTACCCCTGCCGACAGTCATTCTCGGCACACGGGTGCCGGTCGTTTTTCTCGGCTGCGCATGCGGCCCTGCACTTTGAGTGAGTCAGGGTGGTCATCGGGCCAGATGTCACTTGCCGAACTGCTGCAGGGTCGGCCCCAGAAAGCCGACCGGCAAGAGATGACGATCAGTGTGCTTGCCGAGACCCTTTGTATCGGCGGCTGGCCCGGTAACATCGACAAGCCCTTGAGGGCAGCTCTTCGCACCAACCGCGGCTATGTCGAGGAAATCTGCCGTAGCGACATATCGCAGGCGAGCGGCAAGGCCCATGACCCGATCAGAGTTCAGCGTCTGTTGCGATCACTGGCCAGAAATCTGGCCACGCCCGCATCAATGAGTAATCTGGCCGCCGATGTGAGGGGGGCCAATGGACAAAACCTGAATCCAGACACGGTTGCGGAATATCTTGAGGCACTCACTCGGTTGATGGTTGTAGAGGACCAGCCAGCCTGGTCTCCGCATTTGCGTTCCCGCACGCAGCTTCGAACGACACCTGTGCGTCACTTCGTCGATCCGTCTCTGGCCACCGCAACTCTGGGTATTGCTCCAAATCGCCTGCTCGACGACCTTGAATATTTCGGCTTTCTGTTCGAGTCGCTGGTGATCCGTGACCTGCGAGTCTATGCACAGGCGGCCGATGCCCGTGTTTATCACTATCGGGAAAAGGACGGGCTTGAAGTGGATGCCATCGTCGAAACGGCCGACGGACGCTGGGCAGCCTTCGAAATCAAACTGGGAGAGAGCCGGATTGCAGAAGGGCACAAGAACCTGCTTCGGCTGAAGGATCGACTGGCGACAAGCGATCACGGCAAACCCGCTGCCCTTGCGGTGATTGTTCCCGGCGGTTATGGATACTGTCAGCCCGACGAACCAGGCATTATTCCGATCAACACACTGGGCCCGTGAACGGGCAGGGCGAGGAAGTAAAATTCACTTGCTTTTGATTGATACCAGGAGCCTCAGTCAATGATGCCTGTATGCTCAATCAATTCACCGATCTGGACGCACTCTCGACCAATGATCCATGAACTAAAGACATGAAATACGAAGCTTGGGGCAAGACTGATTCGAGCGGTGTTTCAATTCCCTATCCCTACCATCCCCTCGCCCATCATTCTATGGATGTTGCGGCTATTTTTGGGCGCATGGGTAAATACTACCAAGGCTCCCCCGTGTGCACGGGGATAGACCTCGTGCGCATCGAGCCGCCATGACTCGTGAAGGTTTGGTGTACAATAAAAGGCGGTAATGTTTCGGCTCTCAAGGGCTGAGTTTTCTGATTTGCGAATGTCCCAGCTTGCCCTGAACACCTGTTTTTATCTGGTTGCTCTGGTCGGCATGGAGGCTGTTGCCTGGTCGACACACAAGTATGTGATGCACGGGTTCCTCTGGTGCTGGCACGAGTCGCATCATTTACCCAGAAAAGGCATGTTTGAGAAGAACGACCTGTTTGCCCTTGTCTTTGCCGTTCCTTCAATTGTCCTCATCTATATCGGCACTTTCGGTACCGGCTGGAATTCTCCTCACTGGTTCTGGGCGGGTCTGGGCGTGGCCAGCTACGGCCTGATCTACTTCCTGTTTCACGACTTTCTGGTCCATCGCAGAATTCCTCACAACTATCTGCCCAAAAGCAGGTATCTGCGCAGAATAGTGCATGCCCATCGTCTGCATCACGTCATTCAGACCAAGCATGACGGCGTTTCCTTCGGCTTTATGGTCACCGAGAGTCCGCTTCGAATTCGCGAGCGAATGAAGGCCATCGAGACTCGAAGAGAAGCTCAGAGGATGGCTTCAGCCTGATCACTCGCCGGCCTTGGCCGGCCTCAACCCTTTTTACTCTTGTAAGGCCTGGGTATCCAGAGGTCGCGCTCGGGTGCCTTCTGGTGGCGCAGGGCTGTGATGATATAGAGGGCCTGCGGCAGACTGACCGCCGCCAGCCAGAGCTTGCGTTGGCTGCTGGTGTGGGCACGTTCTCGCCAAGGCGAGTCATGACTCGCCTTGAGCACTCGCCCGATGTCTCGATAGATGGCTCTGGCAGTGGTGATTGTCCAGGCACATCTGGCCGGCAGATGGGCTATTCCGTAAACGGCCGACTGGTAGTAGTGGTCGGCCTCTTTCAGCATCCTCAGGCAGACCGGAAAAAGCTCAGAAGCATGGCCAGGGAAGGCGGCGGCATTCAGCGGCACAGAAGCCTCTTGCAGCCAGTCTTTGGGCAGGTAAATACGCCCGTCCTCTGCATCCTGCATGATGTCTCGGCAAATGTTGGTCAACTGGTAAGCCAACCCGAGGTCAATGGCTCTTTGCAGGATCGCCTCGTCCCTGACTCCCATGACGCAGGCCATCATGGCTCCAACGGTACCGGCGACGTGATAGCAGTATTGCAACGTGTCCTCAAAATTCTCGTACTGATGCCGATTGAGGTCCATTTCAAATCCGACCAGCAGTTCTTCGGGGTAGCGAGGCGGAATCGCAGCTTCCTGAAAGACTCTCTGAAAAGCACGAAACACATCCTGTTCAGGCGGCTTGCCTGCCATGGCATCGGCGGTTTGCGAACGCAGTTCGGCCAGCCTTCTGGACTGCTCTTTCGGGTCAGGCGAATCCTGCCCCTGGCCCAGTATCTGGCCGTCAATCTGGTCGTCACAATGCCTGCACCAGGCGTAGAGCATGATGGCCCGCTCGTAGGTCTTGCGGTCAAACAACCGAGCGGCCAGGGCGAAACTTTTCGAACCCTTGTCGATAATCTCGCGTGCCGTCCTGACGAGATCTTCCATAGCCGCCTAGACTGCAACCGGCTGCTTTTCCAGCAATCGAAGCCTGTCCGTATTCGGCCATTCGACTCGGTAATCTTCCAGTATCAGCCGGGCGGTTGCCTTGGCTGACCCGACGACACCGGGAATACCGGCACCTGGATGGGTACCGGCACCGACAAAGTAAAGCCCCTTAATTTTCTTGTCTCGGTTGTGAATTCTGAACCAGGCGCTCTGCGTCAGATTGGGTGTCAGCGAAAAAGCCGACCCCAAATGTGCATTGAGTTCACTTTTGAAGTCCGCAGGAGTGAAGAGCCGGCTGGTAACAATCCGATTTTTCAGTCCTGGCATGTAGCGTTGGTCCAGGTAGTCGATAATCCGGTCTCGGTACAGAGGCCCGGTTTTCGACCAGTCGATGGCCGCATTACCCAGATGCGGAACGGGTGAAAGCACATAGAAGGCCGAGCATCCGGTTGGCGCCATGGAGGTATCGGATGTGGAGGGTGCATTGACATAGAGAGAAAAGTCCTTCGGCAACTCTCTGCCTTTGAAAATGTCTTTCAGCAGTGCCTCGTATCTGGGCCCGAACATGATGCTGTGGTGCTTCAGTTCAGGCCAGTCTCCCTCGGTGCCGAAATAGACCACAAACAGCGACGGGCTGTAGTCCTTGCGCTTCAGCCTCCTGGCCATTTGTCTGCCACGAGCACTTGTACTCAGCAGCCGGTCGTAAGTAAAAAAGACATCGGCATTGCTGGCAACCAGATCAAATTCGTGCTTATGGCCAGCGGCGTCACAGACACCGGTTACTCGGTTGTTCGCAGTGGTGATCTCGACTGCCGGGTTGCTCAGCCTGATTTGACCGCCCAGTTCTTCGAAAAGATCGGCCATCGCCTTGACCAGCTTGTTGATGCCGCCTTTGGGATAACTGACACCCCACTGGGTTTCGAGGGCATGAATGAGCGTGTAGATGGACGAAGACTTGAACGGATTACCGCCTATCAGAAGAGAATTGAAGCTGAAAGCCTGCCGAAGCTGGTCGTCCTTGATAAAGGAACTGACCATGCTGTACACGCTTCTGTAACTCTTGAGCCTGAGTAGCTGGGGGGCCACCCTGAGCATGCTCGCAAAGCTCAGGAAAGCCTTGGTTCCGAGCTTGATATAGCCTTCGTTCATCACTTTGCGAGAATAGGCCAGCATGCGCTCATAGCCCTCAACGTCAGGCGGATTTTTTTGACGAATCTGGGCCTTGGTCTTTTCCAGATCATTGCTGTAGTCGAAGGTGAAGCCGTCTTCCCAGTAGAGCCGATAGAAGGGCTCGACCGGAATCATTTCGACGTAATCGGCCATCTTTCTGTTCGAGACGGCAAAGAGTTCGTCCAGACAGTCCGGGTCGGTGACCACCGTCGGGCCTGCATCAAACACGAAGCCCTGCTCTTCGTAAACATAGGCTCGCCCGCCCGGCTTGTCGCGCGATTCGAAGATCACCGTCTGAAAGCCGGCCGATTGAAGGCGAATGGCTAGTGCTAGCCCGCCGAACCCCGCACCTATGACGGCTGCTTTGTGCTTGCTTGAACTTTCTTTCATGGGCATCAGTCTTGTTGGTTTGAATTCGAAGAAGAAAAGCGGCGAAGGCTGGCCTCCGGCAGACACCGCAGGGCCTCGATAATCGGAACCGGTGGTCGTCCCACCAATATCCTTATTTTATCAGCCCATTGCAGCCGGTTGGCGTAAAAACGCTCGACCAGAGGGGTGGGCAGCCTGTGAAACCGCTCCAGAATGACATATCGCTCCTCGGGTTTCGCCGCCATGAAAAGCATACGGTTGAGTAAATGCAGAAAACGCTGCTGCCGAAAGTTCTGCCGAGAGTAGTCTCGAATGAATTCATAAGCCTGCTGGCTTGAAGCCAGCACTGCGGGATTTCGCGCCAGCAGGTCGGCTGTTCTGACCGCATCGGGAAAGGAATAGCCGGTAACGGCGTGAAAAAGAGCTGCCCTCAAGCCCAGCCTGGGTATGCCCGGGCTGGTTTTCCAGAAGGCATCTATGTCGCCGCCCAGCATGATAGGCAGAACGCCGTCTTCTTCCCTGACGACCTCGCTCGCTTTCCAGCCCTGATTTTTAACATAATCGGCGATGGCCGTTCGGTCGGCCTCGATGTTCAGCCTTTCACTGTTCGCATAACGTGTATCCTCGACCAGCACTTGAGTCGGGCTGAAAGGCAGAGTGTAAACAAAGCGATAGTCATCCTGCGGGACGCTGGCATCCATGATGACAGGCCCCGCCAGCCCGTGTTCATTTTTAAGCTCAATCACTCGGCCGGTGAATTTTTGAAAACCCACGACGACAGCGGCATTGGGTTCGGGCCCTCGGCAGTCAATCAGGCACTTCGCCTTCAAGGTTTCTCCATCATCCAGAACCACTTCGTCTGGTGTCAGTCGAGCGATCGTGGCCTGAGTGCGGATGGCTTCTTTCGGCAGGGTTTTTTGAATATGCCGATCGAGTGCCTCGGAGTCGGTTGAGCAGTAGGTCGAAAAAAAGCTTCGCCGAAGCTCGGGAAAGCGCACTTCGTATTGCGGCCAAGTGTGTTGAATCAGCGGCGTGATCCACTGATACTGGCTTTCGGTCAGGTCGCTTTTGAAAAACGACCAGGTATGATGGCCACCCAGGTGCCGACCTTGCTCAAGGATCAGCAGCTTGAGTTCGGGAGAGTCGGAGTGCAGCCTCCAGGCGGTCAGGGCGGCAGACAGGCCGCCACCGCAAAAGATGATGTCATACATAGGCAAGCCTTGAGGTTTCGGCTGATTTTTTCGGGCTTTTCGGCTCGCGGTTGCTGTATCCGGCTGGTCAGCCCGAATTCTAACCGAAAAGGAAAGGCCGATTCGTTCGCTGTCAATTGAGGGAGAGTGGCTTGAGTGCGGCGGCTTCTCTCGGCAGGGTTCTTTGAATATGTCGATGAAGTGTGATGACCGCCCAGGTGCCGACCTTGCTCAAGGATCAGCAGTTGAAGCCCGGAAGAGTCGGAGTGCGGCTTTCAGGCGGTCAGGGCGGCAGACAGGCCGCCACTGCAAAAGATGATGCCAGGGCAAGCCTTGAGGGTCAGACTGGTTTGTTTAGGGCTTTCTGTCTTGTAGCTGCCGTATCCGGCTGTTCAGCCGGAGTCCTGACTCAGAAGCATAAGGAAAAAATAAAGAAAAGATAAAGAAAAAGCTAACGGATGCAAAAAAGAAGAGTGTTCTGGTCGGCGAGCCTGTTCAGGCGTTTTGTATACTGAGGTCGTGAGCCTTCGCCTGGCTTTTTTGTAGGCCCGGCTCCAGCACAAAACCGAAAACGCCCTCTATGTCGGGCCGAACAGCAAGGGTCGAGTTTGAGCCGCCCAAGCACAAGCCGAAACTTGTGCGATTTGAGCTCTTTTCGCACTCTGCCCTCTGCTTCAGAGTATTCCGCAGAGTTCTTTTTTTAAGGTCTGCGCATGGAAACCAAACATTGTCGTTTGATTGCCAAGCTGAAGCGAGAGTTGGGGGAGGTCGTGCTGAGCGCGCTGGATGACCCTGCTGTCATTGAGATTGCGCTGAACTCCGATGGTTGCCTGTGGATTGAACGTCTGGGCCAGGCCATGACAAAGGCGGGTCGAATGAGTGCCTCCAACGCCCTTTCGCTGCTCGGAACAGTTGCCGCCTCGCTGAACACCGAAATTCATCGCGGGCAACCCATTGTGGAGGGCGAGTTGATACTGGATGGCTCCAGAATTGAAGGGCTGGTACCGCCTGTGTCAATGGCTCCCGTTTTTTGTATTCGCAAACGTGCCGGTCGAGTATTCAGCCTCGACGACTATCAGGCACAGGGCGTTTTGCCGCCGATGGCGGTGGAGATCATTCGGCATGCACTGCTTCAACGTCAAAACATATTGATTGCCGGCGGCACCGGTAGCGGAAAAACCACTCTGGGCAATGCCATTCTGGGCGACATAGCAGCCGAGCAGCCAAATGAGCGGCTGGTTATTCTGGAAGATACCGCCGAGCTCCAGTGCAAGGCAGAGAATGCGGTCACTTTGCGTACCTCGGACAGAGTCGATATGCAGGCTCTGCTCAGGGCGACTCTGCGCCTGCGCCCCGACCGCATCATTGTCGGCGAAGTTCGAGGAAAAGAGGCACTGGCCCTGCTGAAGGCCTGGAACACTGGCCACCCCGGCGGCCTGGCCACACTGCACGCCAACAGTTGTGCCGGTGCGTTGGAGCGGCTTGAGCGGCTGGTGGCCGAAGCAGGGCTTGTCCATTCGGTACAGCCTCTGATTGCCGAGGCGGTGGATATTGTGATAGCCATCTGCCGTCTTGGCAGCCAGCGAAGGATCACCGAGATAGTTCGAGTCCAGGGCGAGCAGGCAGACTATTCGCTGACTTCGCTTTTTTGTCATCGAGTACCGACTCATCATGCCGCCTGAACACCTGAGACTTCCTTTGTACGGGGCCATGCACCGCCCCGATCTGATGGCCGGTTGCGAACGAACCCTGTTTCTGACATCCGGCCTTATAGCCGTTTTGATCGCTCTGTGTGGCCTGACCTGGTGGACGAGTCTGGCCGGCTTCGGCATCTGGGTGTTGCTGGTGGGCTTGTTGCGGGCGATGGCGAGAAGCGATCCACACCTGAGTCGCGTCTATCTCCGCCACATTCGTTATCGGCCTTATTATGCTGCGCTGGCTTCTCCCTGGTCGCCTCCTCCGGTACTTGCATGCAATCGCTGAAAGCCTACAGAAGCCGCCATCCGGCCTTCAGCGATCTGCTCAACTGGGCGGCTCTGGTTGACGAGGGCATCATTCTGAACAAAAACGGATCCTTTCTTGCCGGCTGGGAGTATCAGGGGTCGGATGCCACTGCCACCAGTGCCGAGCAGAACTTCCATCTGGTTACGCATATCAACAGGGCTCTGGCCGGGCTGGGATCGGAATGGATGCTGCATGTAGATGCCTGCCGCCTGCCCGCCAGCGACTATCCGTCGCCGAAGGCCAGCCATTTTCCTGATGTTGCCAGTCGTCTGATTGACGCCGAGAGACGCGCTCAGTTTCTTTCTGCCGGTGCTCACTTTACAACTCGATATGTGTTGATGATGACCTGGTTGCCGGCGGCTGTGACCGCCAGTAAAGCGGCCAGCCTGCTGTTTCGGAAAGGGTCAGAGGAAAAGCCGGCCGAGCTTGATCGAGCACTGGCAACTTTTCGGGAGGAGCTGGACGAACTGGAAGACAAGCTGTCGGGTGTTCTGGCCTTGAAGCGTCTGGGCAGAAAGCGCGATGCTCAGGCCGGCTATCTGTTTGACGAACTGGTTGACCATTGCAGGTTTGCCGTCACCGGCCGAATGCACAATCTGAGGCTGCCCTCCATTCCGATGTTTCTGGACAGCCTGATCGCACCCTTCGAGTTCTGGTCGGGCATCACTCCCAGGCTGGATCAGGACTATATCGGCGTATTGGCCATCGACGGATTTCCCAGCGAAACCCATGCAGCCATACTGCAGACGCTCGATCAGGTTCCGATTGCCTGCCGCTGGTCAACTCGGTTCATTTTTCAGGATGCGGTGGTTGCCCAGTCTGCTCTCAAGGGCTTTCGGCGAAGATGGCAACAGAAGGTGCGCGGGTTTTGGGACCAGGTTCTGAACCAGCAGCCGACTAACAAGAGCCTGATTGACCGAGACGCAGTCACCATGGTCGATGAGACCGAGGCAGCCCTCTCCGAAGTTTCTTCCGGTGCTGTCGGCTATGGCTATTACACCAGTACGGTGATTGTCATGGACGATTCGCCTGAAATTCTGGCGGAGTCGATGAAGATATTGCGCCGTCTCGTAACCAATCTCGGATTCAACGCCCGTATCGAGACGGTCAATACAGTGGAGGCCTATCTGGGAAGCCTTCCCGGCCATGCCGCCGAAAACATTCGCCGCCCGTTGATACACACGGCTCATCTGGGCAACCTGTTGCCGCTGTCCCTTCTTTTTGCCGGGTCGAGTCGAGCTACCTGCAGCCTTTACCCGAAGAACAGCCCGCCGCTCCTCTATGCCAGCGGCGAAGGCACCACTCCCTTTCGGCTGAATCTGCACTCGGGTGATGTTGGCCACAGCCTGATTTTTGGGCCTACGGGAGCCGGCAAATCCACTCTGCTTGGGCTGATTGCCGCCCAGTTCAGACGTTATGCGGATGCCACGGTGATTATTTTCGACAAGGGCTCCTCTCTTGAGGTGCTGAGCCATGCGGTGGGTGGTGCCCATTACCGCATTGGCGTGGAGCAGAGCCTGTGCTTTGCTCCGCTGGAACAACTGGATGTGGCAGACGAGATTGCCTGGGCAGCAGGCTGGATCGAGACATCGATGCTGCTTCAGGGATTGGCTCTGAGCCCGAGTCAACGTAGCGAACTGAGTCGGGCCCTGAAGGCACTGGCGAGCCAGTCGGTCAAGACTCTGACCAGCCTGCAGATTGAACTTCAGGACCTTCGACTCAAGGAGGCACTGGATGCCTACACCATCAACGGCCCTTACGGAGAAACACTCGACGCCTGCACGGACGATATCAAGATCGGCCGCTGGTGCTGTTTTGAAATCGGCGAGCTGATGGCCCTCGACGACAGGATAAAACTGCCGATCCTGACCTATCTGTTCAGACAGTTGGAACGTCAGGCCAGAGGCCAGCCCTGTCTGGTGGTTCTGGATGAGGCCTGGCTCATGCTGGGTCATCCGGTTTTCAAGGAAAAGATTCGAGAGTGGCTGAAGACGCTCCGAAAGGCAAATGTTGCGGTAGTGATGGCAACCCAGTCGTTATCGGACGCTAATCGCTCCGGCATTCTGGACGTGCTGGTTGAGTCCTGTCCGAGCAAAATCTACATGGCCAATCCGGATATCGGTCACCCTGAAATCGCCGAGCAATACCGCTCACTCGGACTGATTCAGGAAGAGGTCGAACTGATCGGAGTGCTGAGTCCAAAAAAAGACTACTACTTCAAAGGTGCCGGCAGCCGAGTCATTGATTTGCAACTCGGCCCGTTGACACTTGCCCTGATTGGCCGTTCCTCGATGCAGGACCTGAGGCTGGCCAGA
>RKSB01000132.1 GCA_007571095.1 K189A clade bacterium
TCGCTAAAGCTGAGTTCAACATCTTCCGTTTCCATGAGTGCCTGGTACTGCTTGGTCAAGGCCGACTTGGGCTCGGTCAGAATACGTTTGAAGTCTTCCGGCTCCAAGTCCTTCATGGTGACACGAACAGGCAACCGACCCTGTAATTCAGGAACCAGATCAGAAGGCCTGGCCATATGAAAGGCACCACTGGCAATAAACAGGATATGGTCTGTGTGAATGAAGCCATACTTGGTCGACACAGAACAGCCTTCGATCAAGGGCAGAAGGTCTCTTTGTACTCCCTCGCGGCTGACATCCGCACCTCTTTGATCAGACTGTCTTACGATCTTGTCGATCTCGTCTATAAAAACAATGCCCCTCTGTTCAACGGCCTGCACTACCTGGCCCTGTAATTCCTCCTCGTCGATCATCTGGGCGGCTTTTTCTTCCTCCAGCTTTATTCTGGCGTCAGCCACTTTCATCTTTGTTCTGGCGGGTGGCTTGTTGCCAAGATTGGAGAATAAATGCTTCAGCTGACGGGCCATATCCTCCATCCCCGGTGGAGTCATAAACTCCACGCCGACAGCGGGTCCTGCCAGTTCAACTTCAATTTCGACATCATCGAGCTTGTCTGTACGCAGTTCCCGAGTGAGTGTTCGCCGCCGCTCGGCAGAATTTTCCCGGCTGTCTTCTCTGGCCATCAGGGCATCCAGAATGACTTGTTCGGCGGCCTGACGAGCCTGGACGTTCATGCGATTAAGCATTTGCCTGCGCAGCATGGCCATGGTGAGTTCGGCCAGATCACGAATGATGGATTCAACGTCTCGGCCGACATAGCCCACTTCGGTGAACTTGGTGGCCTCTACCTTCAAAAAGGGAGCATTGGCCAGCCGGGCCAGCCGCCTGGCGATCTCGGTTTTCCCTACGCCGGTCGGCCCGATGAGCAGAATATTCTTGGGCGTAATTTCATCACGTATTTCCTCGGCCAGTTGCAACCGACGCCAACGTGTGCGCAATGCATTGGCAACCGCTCGTTTCGCCTCAGCCTGACCGATAATATGCTGGTCCAGAGCATGAACTATCTCCTTTGGAGTCATCACCGACACAGGCTGGTCTCTGAAAGCAGGTTCAAACGGCGGTCAGGGTCTGAACCTGAACTTGATCATTAGTATAAATGCAGATGCCGGCGGCAATTTTCAAGCTTCGAGTGACTATTTCCCGAGCGTCCAGGTCGGTATTGTCCAGCAATGCACGAGCAGCGGCCTGAGCATAGACACCGCCAGAGCCTATAGAGATCAGAGAGTCGTCCCCTTCCGGCTCAACGACATTGCCGTCACCTGTAATCAACAGAGAGGTTTTTTTGTCGGCGACCGCCATCATGGCCTGAAGATTTCGCAACACCCGGTCGGTGCGCCAGTCCTTGGCCAACTCCACCGCCGATCTGTCCAGTTGGCCGTTATGCTTCTCCAGCTTGCCCTCGAAGCGCTCAAGCAAGGTAAAGGCATCGGCAGTTGCTCCGGCGAAACCCGCCAGCACCGAATCCTTGTACAGAAGCCGAATTTTGGTGGCATTACTCTTCAGAATGGTTTCACCGAAAGAGACCTGCCCGTCGCCGGCAACAGCCACCTGGCCACCTCTTCTGACCGAGACGATAGTAGTAGCATGCATTTTTTGCACTTCTGTCATCTTTCTAGCGATCCACAACCGTCAAAAAATTACTGACCCGATTTTTGCGCAGAAGCTCCTGAACCCTGAGGGCTTCGGAACGCTTTTCAAAGGGCCCGATAATCACTCGGTAGAAGGGAATTTCGTCCTGGTCAGTCGGCGGTTGGACATAAGCAGACGGAAATCCGAGCGACAGGATCGATATGCGACGCTGGGCGGCATCCGACTCTTTGGTGAAGCTGCCGACCTGCAGAATATAGGTTGGCCCCAACGTCACTGATCGGCCACTGCTCGAAGAATTACCCATATCCTCTCGGTCAGACGGCACCGACAGCCGAGGCAGAGAATCATAAAAACTGAAGGATGTACCCTGCTCCTGCCGGCCAGCAGGCATGGCCGGGTCGCCTTCTTTCGATGTCTCCTGAAGGGTCATGCGAGAATTCGGCGTTTGCGATTGAGTGGTGCCGTCTTCTGGCGACAAGGCATCGGCATGGGTTGCATCGGAGGTGACGGCCGCTGGAAAGAGCCTGCTTCCGGTATAGAAGCCAAAAACAAAGCCGATGACCGTGCTGCTGCCAATGACCAGCAAAAAAGCACTCAGTCTGGAACGAAAAGAGCGTGCATGGCCTGAATTTTTTGTAAAGGAAGCCTTGTTGTCCAAATTAGCCTCGTCGAAGTATCGCCGCCAGGGTTATCGCCTGAATGCCCTGCGACCTTGAGCTTAAAGTTTACTTGGGTCGCAGGGTATTTTCCATGAAACCTCTTGTGCGAAATCGAAGAGATTTCAAGCTCAATACAGGTCAAAAGGGTCAACTTCCACCGACCAGCGCACGGACCGCTGGGGTTCGGCCTCAAACTTTTGAATGACGAGGCCCAGAACCCGGTGCAAACGCCTTCGAGAGTCCGCACAGAGTACCAGCTGCTGGTGAAATCGGCCGAATTTTTTCTCCATTGCGGGTGCAATCGGACCCCACAACTCAACGCCGGCAAACTCATCGGCATTTTGTCGACGATACGCAACCACACGCATCAGCAAGCGGCGGGCGGCCTGGTTTACTCTGGCTTCGGCTCGAAAAACAGCCAGATGAGCGTAAGGGGGCAGCCTGTGCTGCAAGCGCTCCTGCAGATTCTTTCGGGCAAAAGCACCATATCCTTCGCGCAACAGAGACAGCAACAAGGGGTGATCCGGGTGTCGAGTCTGAATAATCACCTCCCCCGAAGACGACCTGCCGGCCCTGCCGGCAACCTGAATGATCGCCTGGGAAATCCTCTCGGGTGCCCGAAAATCAGGTGAAAACAAGCCGGCATCGGCATTGGCGATTACGGTCAGCGTGAGGTGAGGGAAATCATGGCCCTTGGTCAGCATGTTGGTTCCCACCAGAATTTGCGATCTGCCGTCGCAGATTCTGGAAAAGAGCTCTGTGCGTCTGGCCGGACTGACATCCGAATCAATGCGCAACAATTCATAATCCGGAAACCGCTGCTGCAATTCGGCCTCGAACTTCTGAGTTCCGGCACCCACCTCGATCAAGGATGCGGATTTGCACAAAGCGCACTGGCCGGGCACTCGAGTCTGTGCGCCACAGTGATGGCACAGCATATACAAGCCCGAAGACCTTCGGTGCAATACCATGCGGGCATCACAGTCGACACAGTCATAGCACCAGCCACAGTCTTTGCACATCAGCACAGGGGCCAGACCACGTCTGTTGACAAAAAACAGCACCTGGTTACCAGCGGCCAGCTGCTGCTCCATCGAGTGAGCGGTAAAGTCAGCAAGCCGTCTGCTTTCAGGCAGGGAACGCAGATCAGCGATTCGCCAGCGGGGCTGCGGAATGCCTTTGGGACGTTGGCTCAAACGGAGGTGTCGATAGCCCTTGAGGGCTACATTGGCAATGGTCTCCAGGGCGGGGGTCGCACTACCCAGAATGACCGGTATGTTCCGCTGGCCAGCGTACTTGACGGCCAGATCCCGTGCAGAATAACGAAAGCCATCACCTTGTCTGTAGGAGCCGTCATGCTCTTCATCGATCACGATCAGGCCAAGGCGAGGCAGAGGAGTAAACAGGGCGGTACGAGTACCCAATAGAACGGAAAGCCGACCTTCGGCGGCCTGAAACCAGACGGTGCGACGATCCTTTTCGGGAATACCCGAATGAATAACACCGACTCGGCCTGGAAAGCGCAATTCAAACCGGCTTCTCAACTGAGAGGTGAGGCCGATTTCCGGTATCATCACCAGAGCCTGCAAACCCCGCTCCAGGCAATCGTCTATGGCCTGTAGATAGACCTCTGTCTTGCCGCTGCCGGTGACTCCTTCAAGCAGCAGGCACTGAAAGCTGCCGGCCGCCTGATGAATGGCCTTCAGCGAGTCCGCCTGCTCTTGATTGAGCACCAGCGGCTGTTCAGGAATCAACCCGGATTCCAGCGGTTCAACAGGGGTAATCCAGTGTTTATCCAGCAGCTTTCTGAGTATTCCGGACGTAGCCTTCAGGGCGTGACCGTCCAGCGGTCGAGAAGACCGCATCAGAGCCTCCAGTACTGCCTGTTGCCTGGGTGCACGCCGAAGGCCTGGAAGAGCAGGAGCATCAGGAGTTGCCTGCCAGAACTGATCCATCAGGCTCGATTTTCGGAAGACGCTTTTTCGACGACGTAACGACGGCGGCAGTGCCAATACCAGAGCTTCACCCGGCGGATGATGATAGTAGCCCGAAGCCCACAAGAGCAGATCCAGTATATCTTCCGAAATCATGGCTTCGCTCAGTACTTCCGTCACCGAAAGCACTCGATCTGGATCAATTTCCGTCCGGTCACAGCTGTCGATAGCGATACCCAGCAACTGTCTTTTGCCAAAAGGTATTCGAATACGTTGGCCTCGATAAACCGGAATCGAAGGCATTCGGTAGTCAAACAGCCGGCGTAACGGGACCGGCACCGCCACTCGAAGGAAGGCCTTTTGGGGCAAAGGTTTTCGAGTGGTGGAGTCAGGCATTATTTGTTCTGTCGGCTGAATCTGCTATGATGATGCCCCGATTCGCTTCGATTAAAAAACAGGCAAAAAAGAAGACTGCTTTATGAAAGCAAACCTGCACCCCGAATACAAAGAGATTACCGCCACCTGTAACTGCGGAAATGTTGTGAAGGTCTGGTCAACCCTGTGCCGGAATATCCAACTGGACATTTGTTCTGTGTGCCACCCTTTCTACACAGGTCAGCAAAAAATTATCGACAAGAGTGGCCGAGTGGAGCAGTTCAAAAAGAGGTTTGGCGGCTGAGATCATCATTCTCTTCCCTCTTTTTCGGCACGACTGCGAACTTCACCAGAAAACCCTGCCGTTTGCTTCAGGCAGAATGCGGTATTGTGGTAATCAAGACGCTTGTTTCCAACTCGATATCATATAGAGTCGCCCTGGCGATACGTTTTTTGTTCTGGTATCAGGGTCCTTCGCACTAGTGTGTGTCTTTACTGAGCACTGTTTATCCGAATGATGCATAGCCAACTCAAAAATACCCTCTTCTGGTTGTGTTTCAGCCTGATATTCGCCGTTTCCGGTATTCAGGCCAAAATCAGCGAAGAGTCCAAATACAGGGGTGCAAAGCTGTATCGCCAGACTCTCCAAAACAACCCTCCTTACGTGAATCCGAAAATTCAGGATTATGTCAACAGAGTCGGGCAACGAATAGTTGCCGCCAGTGACTGGCCGGACGAGAAATTTGTCTTCACCGTAACAGACCGCCCCTCGGTCAACGCCTACGCCCTGATAGGGGGCTACATTTTTGTTGATCGAGGACTGCTCGCCTATGTCAACACCGAGGACCAGCTCGCCGCCGTGCTGGCTCACGAAGTCGCTCACATTGTCGCCCGACACAGCGAACGAAGAAAAAGGTCTGCTGAAGCCAGACAGGCATTGGGCAACCTCGCCTCTGTCATGACCTACTGGTACACAGGAAGTCAGGAATTAAGCTCGTTGCCAAGCTATATCAACGAGGCCTGGATCAAGGGCTATGGCAGAAAAATGGAACTGGAAGCCGACGAGATAGGTGTCGTCTATCTGGTTAGAGCGGGTTACGCTCAAGAGGCGATGATGGAAGTCATATCCCTGCTGAAGCATCAGGATACCCTGCAAAGACGCCTCTATCGAGACAGGAACAAGCGACCACCCAACTACCATGGCATTTTTTCAACTCATCAGCGCAACGACAAGCGACTGCACGAGGTGTTGTCCAGTGCCGACAGGTTGCCTCAAACCTTTGGTTCCATTGAGCCTGTGGGTGACTACCTCTCGAAAATTGACGGACTCGCCTTTGGGCCTTCCAGCGACAACGGCTTTGATTACAAAAATACCTACTACAACCGAGTCGAAGGCTTTCGTGTCGATTTTCCGGATGACTGGACCACTCAAGTTCGCGGTCACCAGCTTATCGGCTATCCCTTGAGCTCGCCGGAAAACGCTTATGTACAGCTTCAGATACGCTACCTGAGAGGCGATCTGCCGGAGCCGGAAAGCTATGCTCGGGACAGCCTCGGCCTTCGTCTGGAGAATGTTAATTTAATTACGCCCAAGGGTTTTACCGGCTTGATAGGAAACCTGCCCGAGCGAACCGATACCTTTGGAAAAAAGCGCGTCGCCCTGCTTCTCGACGACAGTAGAGCCTACATTTTTTCAGGAAAGCTGACCGACGAGCGCCTGCTCGACGACTGGCTGATTGCTTTCGACAATATGCTGTCCACTCTGAGCAGATTGCCGGAAGACGCCGGGTTTCAGGTCGCTCAAAATCGCCTGAGGATTTACACCACTCGGCCCGGAGACAGCTACGTCTCTCTGTCACCTCCAGAAGCAGACAGGCATCTGGTGGACCGTCTGAGGTTGCTGAACGGAGACTATCCGAGAGGCGAACTGGGTCCGGGCGAACGCATCAAGCTGGTGCGTTGATTGCCTTAAGAGAAGGCGCGACAGCGAGCGAGTAGTTCAAGTACTCATGAATCATGGACTCTGACTGAATATGCTGGCCTGGCTTGCGTACATGGCGATCGGTGCAGGACTGCTGGTCTGGAGGGCTGGGAAGTGATGGAATTCGCTGGATGGCTGGCGTACATAGCGGTCGGTGTAGGGCTGCTGGTCTGGAGTGCAGACCGCTTCCTGACTGGTGCAATCGGTGCCGCCAACCGTATTGGCGTATCCCCTCTTCTAATCGGTCTCACGGCGGTCTCTGTCGGCACCTCCGGGCCTGAGATAGTGGTGGCTGCTCTGGCCTCCGTCCGCAACACTCCGGATATCGCGATAGGCAATGCGATAGGATCGAATATTGCCAACATTGGCCTGGTGCTGGGTATCACGGCACTGTTCAGACCTCTGCCCTTCGCCAGGTCTGTACTCAATTTCGAACTACGCTGGTTGATAGCCGCAACCGTTATTTCGGTTATCTGTATAAGCGGAAGTGCCCTGACCAGACTGGATGGAATGATCCTCCTGTTCGGCCTGCTGATCCTGATGTGGCAACTTATTCAGGGTCAGCGCAAAGAATCTGCTCAGCCAAAGGAGGTGCTCGGACGCGAGGAATTGAATCGAGCGCAGGGTCTTTCCGGTAAAAAGTCCGTATGGTTGTTCCTCTCGGGTCTGGTCATCCTGTTGCTGAGTGCCGAACTGCTGGTCTGGTCTGCTACCGGCCTTGCGCGAGCACTGGATGTGCCCGAACTGGTGATTGGCCTGACCGTGATAGCGGTCGGAACTTCCCTGCCTGAACTGACAGCCACTCTCGGCGGTGCCCTCAAAGGGCAGCCGGATCTTGCCATCGGCAATATAGTGGGCTCAAACATTCTGAACATTCTCGCAATTCTGGCTATTCCGGCCTTGATCAGCGCGCCCGACACATCGCCCGAAACACTGTGGCGCGACCTTTTGACCATGGTTGCCCTGACTGTGATGCTGGTTTTCTTTGCTTATGGGTTTCGAGAAAGGCCGTCGATCACTCCCTTTGAAGGACTGGTTTTGGTAGTCACCTGGGTTGCCTACAATGCCCTGCTCTATCACCAGAACACCGCTGCGGTCTGAATCTGCCCTGTGTGATGGCGAATTCTGATCTTCTGAGTGCAGAGATTGGCTGGTTGAGCCTTGATGTCGACGGCGTGCTGACGGACGGCCGACTGTATTATGGTTTGAAGGGCGAAGAAATAAAGGTCTTCCATGCCCGTGACGGCTTTGCCATCAAGCTCTGGCAACAGGCCGGAGGTGACCTGCTGATCGTATCAGGGCGACACTCGGACCTTGTCCAAAGGCGAGCCGAGGAACTCGGCATTCAGCATGTTTACACAGGCGTAGAAGACAAATTCAAGCTTGTACAGGAGTTCTGCCGCCAAAACAGGGTTCGGTTGAGTCATGTTTGCCATATCGGAGACGACCTGCCGGACTTGCGGCTGCTCAAAGAGGTTGGGCTTGGCATCTGCGTGTCCGACGGACATCCTGTTCTCAAGGCACACGCCGACCTTGTAACCACCACCCGTGGCGGCGAGGGCGTGTTAAGCGAAGTGGTGGAAAAAATACTGACCGCTCAGGGGCTTTGGGATAAATTGATACAGGAAATGCTGAAGCGATGATAAAAACGAACAACAAGTCCTGGTTGATTCTGGCAGGCATCCTGATTCTTCTTGCCGGAATAACGCTCTTTGACCAGCAGACCGGAGACTATGGCATTTTCTCTCCAGAGGGAGGCGAGTTGAGCCCCAACATTTCAATGAATAAAACCCGGTTTCGTGAATTTGACGATCGAGGAAACCTGTCTTATCTGCTGCAGACCGACAGGGCAACCTATTACCCCACAAGGTCTCAGGCCACCTTTGAAAACATGAATCTGACCATCTATTCCAACGACAGGAATAACCAACAGACCATCTGGCAGGTCAATGCCCAAAGAGGCCAGATTACTGCCAGAGCAGGGCAAGTGACCATGGCACTTCTATCGAAGGGACTGGAGGCCGAAAACCTGCTGACGAATGACACAGAGATGTTTTTGGATGGTGATGTTTCTCTATTGGCCAAACGCTCGGGCGAGACTTATATCAGGCTCAAGGGAAGCGACCTGACTGTGCAGCCGAAATCACGAAAGATCTACACCGACAATGCCATCAGCATTGAATTCAGGCAAATGAGAACATCTGCCTTCGGTATGACCGCAGATCTGGCGGCCAGACATTATGTGCTGTTTGGCGATGACCGAGGTCAGGTGCAAACGCTCGTCTACTCCTCTGGCAAAACGGAAATCTGATGCGTAATTTCCCTGTCCTCGGAACAATGCTCCTGCTTGTACTGACAGGCCAGACGAGCATGGGGAATGAAGACAGGGAAATAAAAATTGCCGCCGACAAGGTTGTTTACAGGGCGGCGGCCAATAAAATTCTTTACCAGGGGAATGTAAGCCTGCAACGAGGGCCCCTGTCGTTCAAGGCCAACAGCCTTGAGGTGACCGCAGACGGTGGAGAGATTACTCGTGTCGAGGCGCGAGGCACACCCATCCAGCTGGTTTACAAGCGGAATGATTCCGAGAATGTGACCGGCAAGGCAAACCGTCTGGTTTATCGGCCCACTCAAAGAAGAGTGACCATGGAGGGGGATGTTACCCTGCAACAAGAGGTCGGTTCCATTCAGGCGCACACTATTCATTACAACCTGGAAACCCAGGAAGCGACAGCCGGCTCGGCCGAGGATGAAGAAAGAGGAGTGGAGGTTATTTTGTCGCCCCAGAGACTGTTGCCCCAGTAGACCGTGGCACGCTTGTCGGCTGAGGCACTACACAAGAGGTATGGCGGTACCACCGTAGTCGAAAACGTATCCCTGACCGTCGAAACCGGTGAAGTGGTGGGCCTGGTGGGTCCAAATGGAGCGGGCAAGACGACAAGCTTTTATATGATTGTCGGGCTGGTTCGGGCGGATCGTGGCCGCATCAGCCTCAATGGCCAGAACATCAGCGAGCTCTCCATAGACAAACGCGCCCGCATGGGCATAGGTTATCTTCCTCAGGAAGCCAGCATATTTCGCAATCTTTCGGTGTTCGACAATGTATTTTCGGTCGTTCAGAAACGTCGCGAATTGTCCAGGCAGGAACAGCGAACAACCACCATGCAGCTACTGGAGGAATTTCGCGTAGACCACCTTTCCGGTCAACTCGGTATCACTTTGTCCGGCGGCGAAAGACGGCGAGTTGAAATAGCCAGAGCACTGGCCAACAACCCTTCTTTTATGCTGCTCGATGAACCCTTCGCCGGTGTCGATCCGATCTCAATCTCCGACATCAAGCGACTGATTGAACACTTGAGCAAACGCAGCATCGGTATTCTGCTGACTGACCACAATGTACAGGAAACGCTCGATATCTGTGATCGTTCTTATATCGTCAATCAAGGCTATGTAATCGCAGAAGGCAGTACCGAGGATATCCTTCGAAACCAGACCGTTCGTAATGTTTATCTGGGCAAGAACTTTCGGTTATGAAACTCGGTTGAAAATCCATAGTCCAAAAACTGTGTTATAAGATGAAGCGGTTCACCGTTCTCACCGTCTTGCAAGGAGATTTTCTTTGAATATTTCGATCACCGGACACCACATGAAGACCACGGAAGCCATAAAAAACTATGTCAACAAGAGGATGCTCAAACTGGAAAGACATTTTTATCGCATCCATCAAATCCACGTCATCCTGACCGTAGAAGGTCAACGTCGAAGAGCCGAAGCGACCATTCATCTGAAGGGTACAGAGGTGTTTGCCCATGCCGAAGATCACGACCTCTATGCGGCCATAGATTTGCTCACTGACAAGCTTGACCGACAGGTTCTCAAATACAAGGAACAGCATATTCGGCACAACGACCGCCGTTCGGCGGTCTCTTGAGGCTTGATTTACCCCGTCAACAGCTTCCTCAGGCCATGGGGTGCCGTGGCCAGACAGGATGCCTCCAGCGTCAAAAAAACCCTTGAAATCATAGCCGACCGGTTCGCCGGCAATGAGCGTGGAATCGACAGCAACAGTCTGTTCAAGGCTCTTGTGAGTCGGGAGAAACTGGGCAGTACCGGCCTGGGTTCTGGAGTGGCCATACCCCACTGTCGCATCAAGCACTGTACTCATCCGGTCGGTGTTTTGCTCTCACTCAATGAGGGGGTGGATTTTGCGGGCGTGGACGATCAACCAACCGACCTTGTGTTCGCCCTGATCGTACCTGCAGAGGAAAACCGCCAGCACTTGCAGGCACTGCAATCAATCGTCAGCAAATTGAAATCGGCCGATTACAGGGATCGCCTGAGGCAGGCCCCTGACGACGAAACTCTCTATCGAGAAGCCATTAGCTGAACTTAGAAGCCATTAGCTGAAACTTAAAAGCCATTAGCTGAAACTTAGAAGCCATTAGCTGAAACTTAGAAGCCATTAGCTGAAACTTAAAAGCCATTGGCTGAACTTAGAAGCCATTGGCTGGCCGACCCGACAGAGGTTAGCCACTGCCTGCTTCATTAGCTGGTAGAATCGCCGAGTAAAAGCAGTCTCATCCGGTCATCAGAAGAGTCATCCGGTCTTGGCTGGCCGGTTACGAGCGGGTCTTTCTGAATGATTGACAGAGAAATTACCATCGTCAACAAGCTCGGGCTACACGCCAGAGCAGCCAGCAAACTGGTCAAGCTGACCAGTGGATTTTCTTCCGAAATTCGTCTGAATTTCGAGGATTCAAGTGCCGATGCCAAAAGCATTATGGAAGTATTGGTGCTGGGAGCCAGCATTGGAAGCCGGCTGCGTCTGAGGATATGCGGAGAGGATGAGCAAGAGGCCGAACAGGCTATCTGTCAACTTATAGCAAACCGTTTTGGCGAAGATGAATAACTTGCAGCAACAGGACAGGCTCGCCGACTCAAGGCAACAGGCGGTTCAGCAAGACCCTGCCCTCTTTCCAATTCCCGCTCCGGGCGAGAAGCTGGAGGAGGCTATCAAGGCGGTTGACGCCGGTGTCCGTGAGGACATCAAGCGGGAACTCGAAACACTTTCGCCGGCCGAAATAGCCGACCTGCTGGAATCAACGCCACCTCACCTGAGGGTGGTCATTCTTGAATTGATACAAAAGGAGGAGGAGTTTTCTCACATACTGTCCCAGCTGGATCCGGATGTTCGAAACGAATTGCTGAAAGGCATGAACTTTCACGACCTGGCTTCCGCCGTCCATGATCTGGACACAGATGATTTTGTCGACATTCTGCAACAACTGCCGGAGGCCATCTCTGACCAGATCCTGACTTCTCTGGACGCCGCCAATCGGCAACGTCTGGAAAAAGTGCTGTCTTATCCAAAAGACAGTGCAGGCGGAATGATGAACACCGACACTATCACCGTTAAACCTCACCATCCCCTCAAACTGATCTCTCGTTACCTGCGCCAACACAAAAAAGTCCTTCCCAATATGACCGACAACCTGATCGTTGTCAGCGAAAGCGGCAAGTATCTCGGGCTGTTACCGTTGATGAGCCTGGTCATAAGCAGCCCGAAAAAGACGGCCGGAGAGGTGATGGAGACAAGGCAATCAGCCATTAACTGCCTCCTTGACGAACACGAGGTTACCCAGATCTTTATTCGTGACGAACTGATTTCAGCACCAGTGGTTGATGAAAAGGGACAACTCCTTGGTCGTATCACTGTCGACGATGCGGTGGATGTCATGATCGAACAGGCCGACCAGTCTCTGTCGGGGTTACTGGCCAGCGGCTCCGAGCAGGATGCCTTTGCTCCCCTGCCCAGAACAGTGCGAAGCCGAAGCATCTGGCTCGGCATCAATCTGATGACTGCCTGCGTGGCCGCCGTGGTCATCAGCTTTTTTGAAGCCTCCATCTCCGAAGTGGTTGCATTGGCCGTACTCCTGCCTGTAGTTGCATCCATGGGCGGAATAGCCGGCACTCAGACGCTGACTCTGGTCGTTCGCGGGATGGCCTTGAATCACATAGTTCCGGCCAACCTGCATTGGGTCATCGGCCGGGAGCTGCTGCTGGGAATTTTGAATGGGCTACTGTGGTCTGCTCTGATAGGTCTCGGAGTGGGCTTGTTGTTCAGCAATGTTGAACTCGGCGCAGTGGCGGCGGCTGCCATCCTGATTACTCTGACAGTAGCCGCTCTGGCCGGCGTAACCCTGCCCTCTCTCCTGAACAGGGTAGGCATTGATCCGGCACTTGCCGGTAGCGTTATTCTGACCACAGTAACCGATGTGACCGGTTTCCTGTCTTTTCTGGGGTTGGCCACGCTGTTCTTTTTTTGACTCGGAAGCTTGTCTTTTCGTCCCGTTTCTGGGAGGATGTGCGCCTGGTTTTTCAGTTTTTGCGAGAAGACAAGTGAGCAGAGTCTGTTCAATCACCGGTAAACGCACTGTTAGCGGCAACAATGTTTCCCACGCCCATCGGAAAACGCGACGAAAGATGTTGCCCAACCTGCATCGTCGCCGTATTTGGGTGCCTTCCGAAGAGCGTTTCGTCACCCTCAGGATCTCCTGCAAAGGGTTGCGAATGATCGACAAGCTCGGCATTGAGGAAGTGCTGTCCAGAATGAATCAGCCTTCGAGAGGCCGCCGGGCAGACGAGGCTGTCGAGGACTAAAAAGATGAGAGAAAAAGTCAAGCTGGTTTCAAGTGCCGGTACGGGGCACTATTACACCACCTACAAAAACAAGCGTCCCGATGCAAGCAAGCTGGAAATCAAAAAATTTGATCCGGTTGTTCGCAAGCATGTCCTCTATAAAGAAGCCAAAATCAAGTAGCAGGCCCTGCTTCAGAATTAACCAACTCAAGCAGCCCGTCTGCCCTCTTTGTTAATCGCCAACTCGGCGGCACCAGCGTTGTAGCAATGTCTTCAACCAGAATGGCGGGACCCTTCAGAGTCTCTCCAACGGGTATTCGGCAACGTTCAAATACCTGTGTTTGACCAAATCCCGTAGCCGAAAAAGTATCCGTTTTCATGGCGGCGGCATCGGCCATATCCATGGAATACTCCAGCTGCTCGGCAACCTCGCGAATCGACAACCGAAGAAACACCAGTTCTATGGCCTTGTCCAATCGAAAGCCGTAACGATCCAGATGTTGAGCCACGAAGTCCTGCTCCGCCTGCCTCAAGTCACTCCAGGGAACCTGTATCGCATAAAGCTGGCCATAGTACCTCAACCCAACCCACCGCTCTATCTGAAAATCCTCAACCGAGGCATTTGCGAAATCCTGTCGGCCCTGGGCTTCCAGCCTCTGAAATTGCGCATGGACATGGGTATTTGAACATTCTTCAAGCGGTCGTTGAATATCCTGAATCAGCTCTCTTCCGGCGGGTGCCGCTATCATGCCGAAAGCAGAAAGTACGCCACTGTGTTCCGGAACAAGTGCTCGGGTGATGCCGAGGCTGTCTGCCAGAGCGCATAGATGCAAGCCGCCGGCACCGCCGAAACAACACAGAGTGAATGCCGCAGGATCGTGGCCACGTTCAAGCGTAATCATTCTCAGTGCCTGCACCATGCGTTCGTTTACAATCTGCAGAATGCCTTCGGCTACTTGGGTCGAAGTCATTCCAAGCGGCTGCCCCAGAACCTCCAGAGCCTGTTCGGCGAGAGTCGGGTCCAGCTTCATTCGACCCCCCAAAAAATGCTCAGGCAACAGGTAGCCGAGATGCAGGTGAGCATCGGTTACCGTGGCCTGTGCACCGCCCAGTGCATAACAGGCGGGCCCAGGTCGGGCACCGGCAGAATCCGGCCCGACAATTAACATACCGGCCTCGTCCACAGTCGCTATCGAGCCACCCCCTGCGCCTATGGTCTGAATGTCAATCATGGGAATTGCCACCAGATAAGGCCCTATTTTTGACTGATCGGTCAGACTGGCTGTTCCCATCACCAGACTCACATCTGTTGAAGTACCGCCCATATCAAAGGTCAACAGCCGAGGCTCGGCATGTTTTGCGGCTATGTAGCTTGCCGAAGCCACACCGCCAGCGGGACCGGACAAGAGCAAATGCACAGCCCTTCGAGCGGCATCTTTCGCTTTCGTGGTAAGCCCTGAGGATTGCATGACCGAGCATTCGACCTCGGGCAAAAGCCGTTGCAGTCTGTTCAGATAACCCTGTACCAGAGGCCCGAGCCAGGCGTTCAACCAGGTCGCCAGCCCCCTTTCGTATTCGCCATGCCTGGGCAGCAGATCAGAGGACAGGGTGACAAACAGGTCGTCGTCCAGATAACTCAAAAGCTCTTTCTCTTCATTCGGTCTCAGATAGGAAAAAAGCAGGTTGACCGCTACCGCTTGTGGTCGATACCGTTTCAATCGATGCACGAGATCCTCTATCGCTTTTCGGGTCAAAGGTTGCAGTAGCCGGCCATTGGCTTCGCACCGAACAGCAACCCCGAAACACTCGGTATCAGGAAAAACGCGCTGAGCCGGAGGAGGTGTCAGGTTATACAGGGACTCTCTGGCCTGCCTGCCCAGTACCAGCAAGTCCTCAAACCCCTCGTTGGTAATGAAGGCGGTGCGTGCACCCTTGCCTTCCAGCAAGGCATTGGTGGCGATAGTGCTGCCATGACAGATGCGGAGCGGAGGGCTGTCTTTTTCCAGCAAACCGAGTGCTTTCAAGCCCTCCATGATTGAACGCTCCGGTGCATCTGGAGTGGAAAGAAGCTTGTGAGTTCGAAGGTGCCCCTTCTCGAATACCACGAAATCGGTAAAAGTGCCGCCTGTGTCTATGCCTACTCTCGCAACCTGCCGGAACATCAGCGGCCCCGAACTGGCATTCGATCAAACAGAGCAATCAA
>RKSB01000153.1 GCA_007571095.1 K189A clade bacterium
TGATGATGGCGATATGGCCTGATATAGCCGTCTGGCTACCGGAAAAATTATTGGGCTAGGGACGAGACTCGTCGAGAGCACGGGCTTCCAGAAAGGCTTGTTCGGCAATGCTCCGGTAGGGGTCAAGGTCCTTGCGAAAATTCTGAATCGAGTCGTAAATCTCCTGTCCGGCGGAACTGGAGGCAACCAGCTCGTCAAGTACCTCTCGGCTGGCCGAACCAAGTGCCTTGAGTACATCATCCGGTATTCGCCGAAGCTCCACTCCGTGAACCTCGACCAACTCCTTCAATGCCAGTCGATTCTGAGCATTGAGTTCATCCAGCAAATCCTGGCTGGCCGCCCGACAGGCAGTAACCAGAATGGCCTGAAGGTCATCCGGCAAGGCCTCGAATGCCTGCAGATTGACAATGGCTTCGAGCACGGTACCCGGATCGTGCCAGCCGGGATAGTAGTAGTAGCGAGCGACATCGTGCAGACCAAACGCGAGGTCATTGTAAGGCCCCACCCATTCGGCGGCATCAATGACCCCTGTCTGCAACGAGGTGAATATCTCGCTGCCCGGCAGAATGACCGATTCGCCGCCGGCGCGCGAAAAGACCTCGCCGCCAATTCCCGGAATTCTCATCTTCAGGCCCTTGAGGCTCTCGATTGAACGAATCTCCTTGTTGAACCAGCCTGCCATCTGGGTGCCCGTGTTGCCGGCTGGCAGAGGATAGAGGTTGTGCTTTGCATAAAGCCTGCGCCACAAGTCAAGCCCTCCGCCGTAATAAAGCCAGGCGTTCATTTCCTGAGGGATCATTCCAAAGGGCACCGTGGAAAAAAACACTGCCTCGGGAATCTTGCCTCGCCAGTAGTAAGCGGCACCGTGACCCATCTGGGCGGTGTTGCTCTGGACCGCATCAAAAACGCCCAGTGCCTTGACCAGCTCACCGGCTCCATAAACCTTGATTTTCAAGCGGCCTCTGCTCATCGTGTTCACCCGGGCGGCCAGCCGTTCGGCTGACACGCCAAGAGCCGGAAAATTTTTCGGCCAGGTGGTAACCATCTTCCAGCGATAAACCTTTCGATCATCATCGCCCGAATTGTCACCGGCCGATGGGCGAGTGTCGTTGTCGCCACAGGCGGCCAGCAGGAAGGCGAAGGGGATCAATTTTGCAAGTTGCATGGCTTTTTCGGTGATAGATCGAGAAACCGCCATCATACCCGAATGGTCTGGATGTGAATGACTAATCAAGCAACGTCAGCGGAGCGTATCGGATCATCAGATTTTTGACTCCTGATCGGTGAAAGGCCACCGATGCCTGAGTGTGCTCACCGGATCCGCTGACCGATATCACAACACCCGCTCCAAACTTTCGGTGGGATACTCGGCTGCCCTTGCGCAATTTCACATCGGACAGAGAGGGTGGAGGCTCTTGTTCGTCTTTCGAACTCGCCGAAGCCGAGGGCTCCTCCTGCTCCTCCTCCGACAGCTCGAATAAAAACTGCGAGGGCATGTTGTACTCGGTTCGACTATACATCTGGCGGCTCTGGGCATAGGTCAGATAAAGCAGCTCCATGGCTCTGGTGATGCCAACGTAGCAAAGCCTGCGCTCCTCCTCCAGGCCATCCGAATGGCCGCGATCCTCAAGTGCCCTTCGATGCGGAAAGATGTTCTGTTCCATGCCAACCATGAACACCAACGGAAACTCAAGCCCCTTGGCCGAATGCAGGGTCATCAAAGACAGGGTGTCTGGAGCATTTTCGCCCTCTACAGGAGCATCCAGCATGATGCGGTCAAGAAACCGTTGCAGTCGAGTCGTGCCGTCTGGTGTTTCGTCTGGTGAGCCTTCGTCCTCTGTCTCTTCGTAGTTGTGGCAGGCGACAATAAGCTCCTCCAGATTTTCAATTCGAACCTCGGAGATTTCGGAAGGTGTTTCTTTTCGATAATAGTCTTTGAGTCCGGTCGAAGTGATTGCCAGAAAAGCGATCTCGGACAGGGTCAGGCCGTTCACCTCCTGTCGCCAGCCAGACACCTGTTCGCAGAAGTGCTGCACGGCCTGTCGAGCTCGTGGCGGAAGTTCCTGCAGAAAATCCGAACGGCAGCAGCTTTCCCACAGGCTACACTCATGAGAGAGGGCATGGGATCGAATGAGTGCCTGCGTCCTGTCGCCGATACCCCGTGGCGGAAAATTGATCACTCGATCAAAAGCCCCGCCAACATTCGGGTCCTCCAGTAACCGCATGTAGGCAAGGGCGTGTCGAATCTCCTCGCGTTCGTAAAAGGGTGTACCGCCGCGAACACTGTAGGCCGTGCTGTTGAGCCGGCAACGCTCCTCCAGAATGCGGGACTGGGCGTGAGAACGGTAAAGCACGGCGACCTCCGACAGGGATCTGCCATCGGCCTGCCAACTGTGTATCTGGTTGAGTACAAAGTCGGCTTCGTCGCGAGCGTTGGCGGCCTCATGCAGCTTGATGCTTTCGCCCTGCCCCTTGTCGGTCCACAAATGCTTGCCGATACGGCCCTGATTATGATTAATCACCGCATTGGCGGCTTCCAGAATGGCCTGAGTGGAACGGTAATTCTGTTCGAGCTTGATGAGTGAAACTTCGGGAAAATCTCGCCTGAATTTTTCAAGGTTGCCTATCTGGGCACCACGCCAGCCATAGATGGACTGGTCGTCGTCGCCAACCGCCAGTACCTTGCCGGTATCGCCTGCCAGCAGTCGAATCAGGCGGTACTGTAGATCGTTGGTATCCTGAAACTCGTCAACCAGCAAGTGCTGAAACCGGAATCTGTACTCCTCCAGCAATTCTTCGTCAGTACTCAGAAGTTCGTAAGTGCGTAACAGTATTTCGGCAAAATCGACCAAGCCGGACGACTGACAGAGCTCCTCATAAGCCTTGTACACTGCCTTCGCCTGCTCTTCCCAGGGTTGCTCGCAACTGCCCAGGTCCTTTGGCCTTTGCATCGCTTCCTTGCGGCTATTGATGAAGGCACACACGCGCGCTGGAGGGAATTCCCTGTCATTAAGCTCCCGTCCTCTCAGTATGCGCCGGACGATGCGTTGCTGATCGCCGGCGGCAAGCACTTCGAAAGCACTCGGAAGGCCGGCCTTGTCGCTGTGATAACGCAGTATTCGAAGAGCCAGCGCGTGAAAGGTGCCAATCCAGAGCCCCCTGAGCGGATGGCCCAGCAGAGCCTCGATCCTTTCTCGCATCTCATCGGCCGCTTTTCTGGTGAAAGTCAGGGCCATGATCGAAGAAGGCGAAACCCCGTAACCATCTACCAGGTGAGCAAAGCGACAGGTCAAGACTCGAGTTTTGCCGCTACCTGCACCAGCCAGCACCAGCATATTGGACAAGGGTGCCGAAACCGCCTCTCTCTGTTCTTGGTTCAGGCCTTCCAGAGTGCGGCTCGACTCGGTCAAAGTGTGATTACCCTGGGTGAAAAGTGTTTGGTCGTGCGAGTCGCAAGCGAATTCAGACTCTACAGACGATCATTATATATTGCGGGTCGATAAAGCGAATGGGCCGGGTTCTACAGGCAACCATGATGTATTGCCGGCAGGACAGGCTACAAGAGTGCTCTGGCAAGAACAGAAAGCAGGCTTCGGCTACAGGCGGTCGTCTGTCGGCGGCCTTTCGGTTCTTGTGCTGAGATGATCCCTGTACATTCTTCGCACCTCGCCCGACAAGAGTACGAGCATGATCAGATTCGGCATCGCCATCAGGACGTTGGTGATGTCGCCAAACCGCCACAACAGGCTGGTATCGATAAAGGCTGCCAGGACGAAGAAGCCGACATAAAAGAGACGATAGGGCAGCACCGCCTTGACTCCCCACAGCCAGGCACCGCTGCGATCACCATAGTAAGACCAGACAATGACCGTACTGAAGGCAAAAAGCACCAGACAAATTGAAACAATATGGGGTCCCACCGGGCCCAACAGGCTTTTTTCAAACGCCTTGCTTGTCAGCAGGGCGGCTTGAAGCAATGACTTGCCCTCGGCCCAGACTCCAGGCTCTGAAAGCCGGCCGTTGTTTATTCTCACCCTGCCCGTATAGGGGCTTCCCTCGGTGCCGACCCCTGTTCGCTGCAATATCAGGACATCCTCGGCCAGCGAGCGATGGGCGATCACCGACAAGTGCCCCTGCGATAAAGTGAGCTTGCCGTCCACCGCTTCTGCCTCGCCGTCATACAGCCTGAGATTGTGGTCAAGCCCCCTCAGCATCGCTCGTATCTGTCCGATTTGCTCTTTGTCTTCCAGCGACACTCTTCCTTCAATGTAGTAGGTCGAACTGGTCTCCAGCCTGTTGTGGTACTTCTCCTGCCAGACACCGGAGGCCAGAATAGCCAGGCCTGTGAGAGTGCATACAAAAAGCGTATCCACCATCGGTTCCAGCATGCCGAGAGTGCCTTCCCGAACCGAATTCTTTTCATCGGAGGCGGCGTGAATAATCGGCGAACTGCCCTGTCCGGCTTCGCTGGAAAACAATGCTCTGGCCACTCCGGTCTGAATGGCGTAAGCAACTCCGGCTCCCAAAAATCCGCCGGCAACGGCTGACCCGGTAAAGGCGGTGCTGAATATCTGCCAAAAGGCTTCGGGAATACCGCCCAGGTTGGAGAAGATCACAATCAGACAGGCTGTAACATAAAGAATCTGCATGAAGGGCACGAGCTTCTCGGTTACTCGGGCTATTCCTTTGACACCAGCGAGAATCGTTACACCGGCACAGGTGCCAAACACAAGGGCGATGGCCCATGCCGGAATGCCGGCATTCTCCTGTAATGTGATCGAAATGGTGCTCATCTGTATCGAGGCACCGGTGATGATTGCGTTCAACATCACCATGACGACGAAGATGATGGCCAGCCAGCGAAGTTTGAGTACTTCGCCGATCACATTCATCGGGCCGCCACCCATGCTGCCGTCTGGCAACTGCTTTCGATACTTGTGAGAGAGCGAAATTTCAGCCAGCTTGGTTGCCATGCCCAGTGCTGCGGTCACCCACATCCACAGCAGGGCCGCAGGGCCGCCCAGGCTGATGGCCAGCGCAACGCCACCAATGTTGCCCGTGCCTACGGTGCCGGATAATGCAGAAAAGAGGGCGGCTTTGGGGCGAATGTCGCCCGTACCTTTCTCGCCCTTGCCGAAAAACGTTCGAAAACCTTCTCCGAGGCTGCGTATCTGCGGAACCCCCAGGATCACTGTGTAGAGTATCCCGACGCCCAGCAGACAAAGAATAAACCACAGGCTGCCGCTGACCCATGAGTGAACCAGATTCACCATGCTGTTGACGCCTGCCAGTATCTGATTGATGTCCACTGGTCAGCCCTCCCCGCTTACAGCAACAGGTACTCGATTCAAGAGATTGACCCGACAACAGCCCGGCGGTTTCGCGAAGTTTTCTCCCGTTCCGGCCCTATAAAGTCCGGCTCTATAAAGTCCGGCCCTATAAAGTATAGAGCAACGATCGGGCAGGGGCGGGTTGCTTTGAGGGATCCTTGCATGGGTTAATTCTGAAGAATCGCCTGAAAGCCTTCTGTGTAAGCGGCGGGCGGTTTTGTTTTTACGGCGGTTATGGCGTTTGTGGTTATAACTGCTTGGGCGTGCTGGCCTGTGCAAAACTCCTGGTTTGGTCTTGACGAACCCCTGCGCGCCTCCTCCAACGCTCCGTTGCAGAGGTCCTTACAAAGAAAAATAGATCTTGATGGCTGAAGCCAGGGATTTCGGCGATCGAGCAAGCCCCGAAAGAGAAAACTGCGGATTGGTGG
>RKSB01000059.1 GCA_007571095.1 K189A clade bacterium
ATGTTCGAACGAGCCTTGCAGTCTGCCGGCGTCGAGCCTTCTGAAGCTCTGCACATAGGCGACTCTCCGGTACATGACATATTTGGTGCGAGTGCAGTCGGCATGCACAGGCTGCACTTTCGTTCATGCCCTGAAGGCTATGAGAATCTGGAAGCACTGGCTACGCCTACCCTGACTGCCGATACTCTTGCAGGGAAGTGAAAGAAAAAGTGCTTGGCTTTGCTGCTCGCATCAAGGCTTCTGCGGGTCCACAGTCTGGCGAATGTAGTCCATCACGGCTGTCTGTTCCGGTTCCATTTCAAGGAAACGCTCGGGCAGGGCGTCCAGCCTGGCCAGGCTATCGGAACGGGGCCTGTTTTCCTCACCAAGTGCCCTCTCAAGAGTCTCCGAAAACTTTGCCGGATGAGCGGTGGCCAGGCATACCACGGGCGTGGATGCCGGCAGATTCGCCTTTTTGGCGGCTGTTACTCCGACTGCCGTGTGGGGGTCGAGCATGTATTGATGCTTTTGCCATACCGACTCAATGGTATCCAGCGTTTGGGTATCATTGACGCTGATGCCCCTGATGAACTGGCTCACGGCCACCCCGTTGTTGACGGCGACTCTCTGCTGCCGATCAAAATTTTCAAAAAATTGCCTGACCTTGGTGCTGTCTCCCTTGAAGTAGGCATGGATGTAGCGCTCGATGTTGCTGGAGACCTGAATATCCATCGCCGGAGACAGGGTTTTGCTCACCGGATGACGGCGATAGCTGCCGGTGTTAAAAAAGGTTTTCAGAACGCTGTTCTGGTTGGTGGCTACTAGCAGTTGCTTGACTGGCAAGCCCATTTCCCTGGCCGTATGGCAGGCAAAACTGTTGCCAAAATTACCTGTAGGAACGACAAAGACAACCGAGTCCGAAGGTTCGATTTCGAGCCTCAGCCAAGCATAAAAATAGTAGACAATCTGGCCGAGTATACGTACCCAGTTGACCGAGTTGACGGCACCCAGGCGATGAGTCTGCTTGAACCGAGTGTCGCTGAATATGCCCTTGACGATACGTTGACAGTCGTCAAAGGTGCCGTTCAGGATCAAATTGTGAACGTTGGCATCACTGGCGGTTGTCATCTGTAGTCTTTGTGAGCGACTTGGGCCATCCTTTGGGCAGAGGACCGTAACAGTCATTCGGCCCTTGCCTTGAATGGCCGAGACAGCAGCACCGCCCGTGTCTCCGCTGGTGGCACAGAGAATGTTGAGAGCAGGCGAGTTTTTTACGGTGAGTGCATACTCAAAAATATTACCGAGCAGCTGTAACCCGATGTCTTTGAAGGCCAGGGTTGGTCCGTGGAAAAGCTCAAGAATGGAATGCTCGCCGACTCGAACAAGCGGAGTTATTCGAGGATCGTCGAAGCAACCATAGCTTTGGTCGATGATGTCCTTGAGATCCGCTTCGGGCAGGTCATCCAGAAAGCAGGCAAATAGCTCAAAGGCCAACTCCTGGTAGGACAGGGATCGCCATTCCTCAATTCTGCTCCGAACGTTCGGAATGAACTCCGGAATTAACAGCCCGCCGTCCGGTGCCTGACCAACCAGGACGGCATCAAGGAAGGACAGAGGCTCAGTGCCGCCTCTGGTACTGATGTAGCGCATGCTCGTTTGAGCAGCAGAATATCATCCGTCGGTTTAACCGCCAGCGGCTGGTTTGAGTCAGAACTCCTTGAGTACGCTCAATATCAGTGTGGGTTCGCAGTCATCGGCATCACCGAAGCAGGTGGTATCCGAACCTATGTCAGTGCCGACCAGCTCGGCCTTGAGGTCGAATCCCGAAGCATTGAAGGAGATGCTGACTCCCCAGTCAAAGTAGGAGTCGGTGCTATCCGGAAAAAAGCCGTTCTTGTCGAAGTAGTTCCAGCCGGCGTGTACTCCAAACACCAGCCACTCGGAGAAATTGGACGCGTAGTTCAGGTAGGCATAGACATAATCACCGGTACGACCATAAAACTCAGGCGAGTAGGCGAGGCCCAGAGTCAGGTCGTTGGCGAAGGTAAGGCTTCCGTAAACTTCCAGGTAGTCGAGGTTACCCGCATCGTCCGAAGTGGGATAGAGGTAGTAGAGAAAGCCGATATCACCGACAGTGCCATCGTTTAATTGCCGAGTGGCACCGGCATAGAAATCAATCTCGTAGTTGTTTTCCGGTTCGTCGGTGATACCGGAAGCCCATACGCCACCATATATTCCAGATTCGCTACTCAGTTCCAGGCTGCCCTGAAAAGTCTCATTGCCTGCCGTCTGGGAAATGCCTCTGAAGCGATAGTCGCTTACCAGGGCAGCTGAGCCGGTAAGGGACAGTAATCCTTCTCCGTCTTCAGCCTGGGCTTGCGCGCTGGCCAGTGAGGTCAGTATCAGGGAAGTAAACACCAGGACCGGTTTAACAAATCGTTTCGAATACATAAATAAAGGCTCCTTGAGGGGCAGTGGAAAAGTGGAAAAAGAAAATTATATCACATATCAGCCGAAGATGGAATAGCCACCTTCTTCGTCGAATTGCCAGTGCACAATGCCGTTCTTTGTAGCGGCCTGTTAAAAGAGTTGACTGACAGTTTCGCTTGTATCGGCGGTGCATAACCTGGCTCGAATGCCGAAATTGCTGTGCTGCTGTTTGAAGTCGCCGGCGAATCGGCGGCATTCGGTGATCAGATCGGTGAATTGCCCGGCAGAAGGCCGAAAAAACCAAAAAAAGCCCAAAGCTCCACCGAAGGCTGGCCTTCGGTGTTCTTGACCTGGCTGACCGTAAACAGAATATCGGCGAGCCGAGGCGAAAATTCCTCTGCAATCAGGAAAATTCAAGAAGGCAAAATTCGAGTTTTTCCTGTAGCCTGCGAGGTTGCTCCCCTGTTCATTCGATGAGTTTTGTGGCACTCTGTCAGTTCGTGGAGACTCTATTCCGCCTTAGCTCAGTTGGTAGAGCAGCTGACTGTTAATCAGCGGGTCGCTGGTTCGAGCCCAGCAGGCGGAGCCACTGCCACTTCAAAGTTCTTCAATCGATGACCGACTCTGGACGAATTGTGAAGCTGAATTCTGGAGCAGGACAGCCTTGGACTTAGGTATTTCAGGCCGTCGGGCGCTTGTTTGCGGTGCAAGTTCCGGCCTGGGTCGTGCCATTGCGGAAGCACTCGCCGCCGAAGGCGTGAATGTTCTGATGGTAGCCCGTGGTCGAGAGCGGCTGGAAGCAGTTGCCGGAGCCATGAATGAAGAGAGTCCAGGGGCGGTTGAATGGCTGGCCGCCGATGTTGCAAACGGAACTGATCGGGCGGCCATACTCAAGGCCGCCAACTCACCGGATATTCTGGTGACTAACGCCGGTGGCCCACCAGTCGGTGATTATCGCAAGCTTGATCGAAAAGACTGGCTGGCTGCTCTGGAAGGCAACATGCTTTCGGCGATCGAACTGATTAACGGTTCGCTTGATGCGATGATTGACCGGGCCTTCGGGCGAATTCTGAACATCACCAGCCACATGGTGAAATCACCTGTTGCCCACCTGAGTCTTTCAAATGGTGCTCGTGCCGGCCTGACCGGTTTCGTTGCAGGAGTCGCTCGCGATGTCATGGCACATGGCGTAACCATCAACAATTTGCTCCCCGGCCAGTTTTCGACTCCTCGCCTTCAAGTCATTCACGAAAATTTTGCAAAATCGACGGGCAGAACTGTGGAGAATATTCAGACGGAGTTTCTTCGGCAGATTCCGGCGAACCGCTTCGGCAGGCCCGAGGAATTTGGTGCCACCGCCGCTTTTCTGTGTAGCCTTCACGCAGGGTTTATCACCGGGCAGAATATTCTGCTGGACGGCGGGCAGTACCCCGGACTGCTGTGACTCTCTGTGCTTCCGTACCTTTGCTGAACGCACCCTGGTGTCCGATGTCTTCTTCCACGCTCCTGCAGCCATTCGTTGTGAATGGCAACTGCAAGTAAGTTTTCGCAACATTTAACATTCAAGGAGCGGCTGTGAAGCGATTCAGGTTGCCGGGCACGCCGAAACCGCACCGCTATTTCGGTGGTGCCGGCGGTGTGCAGTTGGCGGCGGACACTTTCGGAAATCCGAATCATTCGCCGGTGCTGTTGTTGCATGGTGGCGGGCAGACGCGGCACGCCTGGAAAGGTACCGGTCAGGCACTGGCCAGTGCCGGTTATTTTGCGGTGGCTTATGATTCTCGTGGACACGGCGATTCCAGTTGGGCTCCGAAGGCTAACTATGCTTACGAAACCATGGTGGAAGACCTGAAGTGCTTGTGCGACCAACTGGAGTGTGACGATCCGGTGGTGGTTGGCGCGTCCATGGGAGGCATGGTTGCCCTTTCGGCGATAGGCGGTGAATTTGCCGACAAAGGGTTGCAGTTGAATGCTTCAGCACTGGTTATGGTGGATATTGCACCAGATTTCGAGGAGGAGGGCTCACAAAGAGTGTTGGCGTTCATGCGGAAGAATCTGGATGGATTCGGCAGTCTGGAAGAAGTATCCGAGGCTATTTCAGCCTACTCGCCTCAGCGCCCCCGTCGACGCAATCTGGATGGTTTGGCCAAAAATGTCCGGCGAGGCGAGGATGGCCGCTATTACTGGCATTGGGACCCGAATTATCTGGGCCAGCCAAGGCAGTTCAATCTGGATAGTCGACGCCAGCGTCTGCGAGCCTGTGCCCGAGCGTTACAACTGCCAGTACTCCTGGTGCGAGGCGGATTGTCGGATGTTCTCAGCGAAGAGGGTGCGCAGGGCTTTCTCAGGCTGTGCCCTTCCGCCGAATACAAAAATGTTACTGGGGCGGCACACATGGTTGCCGGAGACCGTAACGACATCTTCACTTCGGTGGTTGCCGATTTCCTTAAACGCACTCTGCCTGTGCGATAGACAAAAGAACGGTGTCATCGGAGCAGATCGTGTCGACTGGGCGATTGGGAATACACAGGGCTGTAGGCGGCATCTTGCTTTTGCTGCTGGCTTCCTGCGGTAGCGAAGAACCGCCGGCCTTGATGAGTCGGGACGCTCTGCCGGCGGCGGTGCAATCACAGCCAGCACTTTCCGGCCATGACATCATCGCTCGAGCACACGCGGCAGCCGGCGGACATGCCTTCGTCCGACCGGCCAGCCTGACTTTGCGCGGCTATAACATTGTTCATGCAGACGGCGGTGAGACGCTGTGGGATCGTTACGTCATGTGGCGAGTGTTTGCCGATCGCAAGCAAGAGGCCCATGATGCCAGCGGAAAAGTGCGTATCGAGGGCTGGCGGGGCGAAGAGATCGCCCTGTTGCTGACCTTCGACGGCGAGCGCACCTACACTCAGGACGGCCCCATGCCTGATTCGAGTGCCAACGTCATGTGGGCCAGTAATTTTGGTTTCGGTGCCATTCGTCATGCTCTGGATGAGGGCTGGCAGCAACGCCGGTTACAGGATCGGCTGATAGACGGCCAGATCAGCCACCTGGTCGAGCTCACCGACCCGACCGGCAGCAAGACCCTGTTTGGTATTCGTTCAAGCGATTTTGCCATCTCTTACGTCGGCTTTTCGACACCGCGTGGCTGGCATGAAAGACGTTATTCGCATTATTTCGGCAAGCCCGGCAGCAGTTGGCGTCAGGCCGGCCGAGTCAGGCTGTTCTACGATGGTGTCAAGGTCAACGAGGCGGTCTGGACCGACTTTGACCTGAACGAGGACTTGCCGGACA
>RKSB01000203.1 GCA_007571095.1 K189A clade bacterium
TGGGTTTGAGGAGAATTCTGCGGTCGGTGTCACTTCCTACACCTTCGATCATTGCGGCCACTCACAAAAACCGGCCGGACTGGTGATTGAAAATTATCTGACGCGTTACCCGGTCAAGGAGAAAGAGAATTTCAAGTCCATTGTTCAGCCGGGTACTGTCTGCAAGGTTTCAAACGCCCACTGGTTTCATCTGGAACCGGCTGCAAGGATCAACGGAAGAGCTTATAAAACGAGTTCGGGGCGAAGCCGTCGGGCCATTTGCGTATCGACCGAACTGCTTCGCATTCATCACTATTACACAAAATCGACAGAAGAATACGCCATCAAACTGGCACGGGGCAGTACGCGAGCCTTTGACCCCAACCAGGTTAAAAGAATGATGCGAAAAATACGCGACCGGAAAATGCCTGTCGAGGACACCAGCATTTTGCAGTTGCTACCCGAACTCAAGAGAGTCATGTCGAAGCAGTTGGCTTAAAACTTTTCAACAGGGTCGAAGAAACTCGCATTCGCAACAGGCGGCCCGTGAGTTGAAAACTCAGCTGCCGTTGAAATCAACTCCGACCAAATCGCTTAAAGACCCGGTCGAACCATTCTCGCCCTTTTCCACTCTTCGCTTTTTCTGCAAACCGAAGCGCAGGCTACCATGTCCGAAAAGCTTTGTCCTGCTAAAATACTCACCAGACTTGCCTCTCTTATTCTACCTGCCCTCGGTTCAGAGAATTCCTGGCCTACGCTCGCCTGCTCAAAAACCGAAGAAGAAAACCTGAAAAAAATTAAAGATGGTTGATTCTCGACGAAAGCCTCTGAAAAAGTACCTTAAGCTGCTGAAGAAAATGCGGTTTCGAGATTTCCTCAATCGATTCTTTGTTGATTTTGTGGAGAAAAAATCCGAGGTCGATATCTACGACCGAATATTCAAACCACCGGGCAAGTCAGTCGCCGGTGACTGTGAAGTGTACTTGTCTGTCTGTGCCATCATCAAAAACGAGGGTCCTTACCTTAAAGAGTGGATTGAATTCCACAGATTGGTCGGCGTGGAACGCTTTTATCTGTATGACAACGAGAGTGACGATGAAACCGCAGAGGTTTTAAGGCCCTACATAGAGAAGGGCATTGTTCAGTTGATTCCCTGGCCAAGATTCGTCGGCTATTCGGCTCCGCAGTTCATGGCTTTTGCCCACTGTATGCGCCTGACCTTTGGCAAAACCTTCTGGCTGGTGCTGATTGATGCGGACGAATTTCTTTTTACACCCAAAGGAAAGGCCCTGAACTCAATCCTTGGAGGGCTTGAGGAGAGTGCTGCAATCGTCGTGAATTCCTACACCTTTGGTGATTGCGGCCATTCGAGCAAACCGCCCGGACTGGTGATTGAAAATTATCTAAAACGCTACCCAACCGCAGTCATGGATAACTACGAATTCAAATCCATTGTTCAGCCGGGTACTGTCTTGAGAATCTCAAACCCTCACTGGTTTCATCTGCAACCTCATGCAAAGGTCAACGGAAAGATTTGCAAGACAGGTACCGGTCGAAAACGTTGGCCTTTTTGCATATCGAACGAATTGCTTCGCATAAACCACTATCACACAAAATCGACAGAAGAATTCGCCGCCAAACTGGTGCGAGGTTCCGTGGCTCAGTTGGCTTTCCGCCCCCGAGAGCGAATCGAGAAAAAGAGGCGAAGAATTCAGAATCGGGAGGTACTGGTCGAGGACACCAGCATTCTGCAGTTCCTGCCCGAGCTAAAGAAAGCCATGTCGGAGTAGTTCGCTCCGAAATTGCCAACAGGCTCAAAAAACCCAGGCTCACTCGAACGGCTCATGGGTCAGGAACTCATCTGTCGTCGAAATCAACTACCACCGAATCGCTTAGAGGATGAGACTGGCAGGTCAGGATAAAGCCCTGACTTATCTCTTCGCTGTTCAGCCCGTGTGTAATGTCCATATCGACTTCTCCCTCGACCAGCCTGGCTTTGCAGGTTGAACAGATGCCTCCCTTGCAGGAGTAAGGAAGGTCCAGTCCGTGGTGAATGCCGGCATCGAGTATGTTCTCGCCATCTGTGGTGAGTTCAAACGAGCGGGTTCGGCCATCCAGTATCACCTTCACTCTGCTGACATTGCCGCCGTACGTCTGGGCACGTTTCTGATGCTTTTGAATGACAGCAGAGGCATCGGCGGCAGACGAGGCAAAAAGTTCGTAATGAATACGCGCCTCCTTCACGCCCACGCTTCTAAGCCCCTTGGAAACCTCGGAGATCATGGATTCGGGCCCGCATATAAAGTAGTCGTCATAACCCTTCAGGTCGATCAGGCGGCGGCCCAACTCCCCGCCCTTGCGGTTATTCAGATGCCCGTTCAGAAGGTCGATTCCCGAATCTTCCCGACTCAATATGTTTACCCAGTGAAACCTGGTGAGGTATCTGTTCTTGAGAAAGCTCAAGGATTCTCGAAACATGATGGTACTGACCAGTGAATTGCCAAACAGCAGAGTGACCGAGCTTGAAGGTTCTTCCTCCAGCAGGGTTTTGATGTTGGATATGACCGGCGTGATGCCGCTGCCCGCAGCGATGAACAGATAATTGCGCTGTTTATCAGGCGAAAGGTGGGTGTAAAAGCTGCCCTGCGGAGGCATGACTTCAATCGAGTCGCCCACTCGAATCGACTCATTGACGAAATTGGAAAAGACACCACCCGGTACTCGCTTGACCGCAACCTGCAAACACTTGTCGGCAAGGCTGGAACAGATGGAGTAGGAACGTTGAACCGCCTCGCCGTCAACAATTGAACGCAGGGTCAGATACTGTCCCTGTCGATAGCTGAAAACCTCTTTTAGCTCCTCGGGGACTCGCAGACTGACTCGAACCGCATTCTCTGTCTCCGGTGCAAGACTCGCCACGGTCAGAGAGTAAAACTGACTGGCGGCCACGGCTTCAGATGGGCTTAAAGTAATCAAAGGGCTCGCCGCAACTCGAACATCGGTACAAGGCCTTGCAGGCAGTAGAGCCAAACTCGCTGACAAGCAGGGTTTCGGTTGAGTCGCACTGAGGACAGGCTATTGAATTCGCCGAATCGGCAACCGGTGGTACTATGCCGAAATTCCTCATACGTCTACGTGCATTCGGCAGTATCCAGGTACTTGACCAGGCCGGACTCAGGCTTCTTTCAATTTCAACCTGCGGATAGCCGGAGCATTCGAGAGTTCTGACAATGTCTTCGGCAATCACATCCATGGCCGGGCAACCTGAATAGGTCGGTGTCAGCTTGACTCGAACGACGCCTTCGTCTGGCTGACAAATGTCCTGCAGAATGCCCAGTTCCCAAATACTTACAACCGGTATTTCCGGATCCTTGACGGCATCCAGAAGCGTCCACAGGGAAGGTACCGGAGACATTCTTCGGCGATGCCGGCGAGCGTACTCTTCCGCCGGCAACAGAGGGATTCGAGTAGCAGACACGCGCTTTACCACTCGAGCCCGGGGTAGGCACGCTGAACAAACTGCAACTCGCTGAGCAGATGACCCAGATACTCTGTGTGTATGCCCTGTCGCCCGCCTCGAACAGCCCAGTTGCCCTCGGGTCGCTGAACAGAAGCCTCGGCCAGCGTTTTGTTGACTGCCTTCATCCAGTCGTCTTTCAGGCCGGAGGTATCCACCGCAACGCCAGCGGCAACCAGTTTTCTCTCCAGCTCGTCAGGCTCGAACATCTCGGGAGTATAGCCCCAGAGGTCATTGACGGCCGTCTGCAGGCGGTCGTGGCTTTCGTCCGTACCCTGACCCAGCACTCGCATCCACTGGCGGCTGCGACGCAGGTGATACCGGCTCTCCTTGACCGCTTTGGCGGCAACACCGGCAAGCGTCTGCTCAACCGAGAAAGTGAGCCCCTGCATAAAGGCCAGATAAAACTCGTCGACCAGATACTGGCGAGCCATAGTGAAGGCAAAATCGCCGCAGGGTAACTCGCAAATCAGCAGATTTCTGAATTCTCGACAATCTCGAGTATAGGCATAGGTATCTTCGGAGACTCTGTTGCCTTCGAGCTCCGCCGCATGAGAGTAAAACAGCCGAGAGCGGCCGATGAAATCGAGTGCGGTGTTGGCAAGTGCCAGATCTTCTTCCAGGGCAGGGGCTTTGCCGCACCATTCTGACAGTCTGTGACCCAGTATCAGGGCGTCGTCACCCAAACGCACGCCATAGTCTTTAACTGCTTCTTGCTGCATGTCCATTACATGTTGTCCACTTGCTCGGGCAACTTGTAATAGGTGGCGTGGCGATAGGGTTTGTCGGACAGAGGGTCATAGAAGCTGTCGCAATCCTCCTCCTGGGACGCCCGAATATCAGCCGAGCGGACAACCCATATACTGATTCCTTCGGCCCTTCGAGTGTAAAGCTCACGGGCATACTCCAGAGCCTGAGCATGACTGGCGGCGCGCAGACTGCCGACATGCTTGTGATCAAGGCCGCGTCGAGAGCGAACAAAAACCTCGAAAAGCTCGTTCAGGGGTGCTGAGTCGGAGGGCGGCATCAGCCTGTACCGATCTGTTTCGATTCGTAGGCGGCTACAGCCTCCCTCACCCAGGCACCCTCGGCATGCGCCCGTATGTGGTTTTGCATGCGCTGGCGGTTGCAGGGACCATCGCCCGAGATCACTCGCTGAAACTCTTCCCAATCGATTTCGCCAAAGTCATAGTGGCCGGTTTCCTCGTTCCAGGCGAGCTTTGGGTCAGGAATGGTGATACCAATAACCTCTGCCTGCCGAACTGTCTGGTCAACAAATTTCTGGCGCAGTTCGTCGTTGCTCTGACGTTTGATCTTCCACTTCATTGAAGAGGCCGAATGAGCGGATTCTGCATCGTGTGGGCCAAACATCATCAGCGACGGCCACCAGAAACGATTGAAGGCATCCTGGGCCATCTGCCTCTGCTCATCTGAACCCTTCATCAGAAGGGTCATGATCTGATAGCCCTGACGTTGATGAAAACTTTCCTCCTTGCAGATACGCACCATACTGCGAGCATAGGGCCCATAAGATGTGCGTTGCAGAGAAATCTGATTGACAATGGCGGCACCGTCAACCAGCCAGCCTATGGCACCTATATCGGCCCAGGTCAGAGAAGGATAATTGAAAATGGATGCGTATTTGGCAACACCCTTGTGCAGGGCTTCAATCATTGTCTGACGGTCGGCACCGAGGGTTTCGGCTGCACTGTAGAGATAGAGGCCATGTCCGCCTTCGTCCTGGACCTTGGCAAGCAGTACGGCCTTGCGATTCAAGGTGGGTGCACGAGTAATCCAGTTGCCTTCCGGCTGCATACCGATCACCTCAGAATGTGCATGCTGTGATATCTGGCGAATCAGGTTTCGGCGGTAGGCTTCCGGCATCCAGTCGCCAGGCTCGATTTTTTCCTCGGCATCTATTTTGGCCTGAAACCTTTGTTCCGCCTGAGCCAGTTGTTCGGTCGACAGTTGGTTACTCATGTGTCTCACTCTCTCCATTTTTTGCGGTTCTCCATTTTACAGGGTTGGGCGAGTTTTTTTGAAGCCCTCAGCCAGGAGCCCTCAGCCAAATAGAAAATAGGAGCCCTCAGCCAAATAGAAAATAGGAGCCCTCAGCCAAATAGAAAATAGGAGCCCTCAGCCAAATAGAAAATAAGAGCCCTCAGCC
>RKSB01000053.1 GCA_007571095.1 K189A clade bacterium
GCCTTGCTCCAGCCGAAGTCCTCTCGCAACAGCACCACATAGGCACATAGGACTGCATCCACAGCACGGCGGCCAAAAACCAGGTGCTGGTAGCCGTTGATACGATCCACCACTCGCGATATCGAGGGTCCGTTATCAACCCGAACACGCGAATCCTGACTGGAGACCAAAAGCCGTAGAGACAGTGCTCAAAAACAGTCAGTGCCTGAGCAGTTGGAGCATGTTTTCGACGTGAGTAAATTTAACGCGCGGCCGCCCGAGTTGTTCGCCGCGCCAGACTTCGGCCTCGTCTATGACGTTCCAGTCGGCATAGGTAATGTATGCCGGGCAGAGCTTCATCACCAGCGCACGGGCATCGTCAACCGAAGGATTGGATGGCGAAAGCACCTGTCCCTTGCTGAAATCGTCCAGCATGCTCTCGGCGGTTTCTCTGGCACAGGTTTTGTTGGTGCCGATGATTCCGGTGGGTCCTCGCTTGACCCAGCCGGCTGCATACAGGCCGGTCATCGCCTTGTCCTGGTCAAGGATTCGACCTTCCCTGTGGGGCAGGGTACCTGTCGATTCGTTGAAGGGGAGTCCCGGCAACTGTTCGCTTCGATAGCCGACTGACCGAAACACCAGATCCATATCTATCTTTCGAGTTCTGTCTGTCGGCTCGGCTCGCAGGGTATCACCCACTCGAACCGGCCGGTTTTCTCTCAGGGTGATGGCAACCAGCCGGCCCTCGCTGTTTCCGTGAAGCTCGACCGGCGACTCCCAGAAACTCAGGTGCAGATTCCTGCTCTTTTTGTAGCGCAGGAAAACCCTTTTTCCGGTGGCAAACTGTTCGAGCAGTTCCAGTTTTTTGGAAATCTCGCGACTCGGGTTCTGACGCAGCCACTGCTCGCTTAACTCGTCCGGCTCTCTTCTGTTGAAGTGCAGCTTGAGTTCTCGAAGCGACAACAGCTCGTCCATTTCCCGAGTACTGAAAGCCGCCTGTACGGGTCCTCGCCGCCCGATCAGGTGAATGTCCTTGACCGCAGACTCGGTTAATTCCTTCAGTGCATAGTCGGCGATGTCGGTGGTCGCCAGTTCCTCGGTGTTTTTGCCCAGTATGCGGGCCACATCAATGGCGACATTTCCGTTGCCGATAATGGCCACTCGCCGTTTGGACAGATCAAATTGATGGTCAACAAAATCGAGGTGAGCGTTGTACCAGCCGACGAATTCGGTTGCCGAGTGGCTGCCCTTCAGATCCTCTCCGGGGATGCCGAGCCTGCGATCAGCGGACGCACCCGTGGTAAAGGCGATCTGGTGATAATGATCCTTAAGCTGTTGCAGGCCGATTTCGGACCCGTAACCGCAGCCTCCGTAAAAACACAGGTTCGGATCAGTGCCGTAGCGATGATAGGTTCGAGCGACCGACTTGTCCTTTTGGTGGTCGGGTGCGACACCGTTTCTAATCAGCCCGAAAGGAGTCGGCAGCCGGTCAAAGAGGTCAATTTTTATGTGGGCATCCTGCCTGAGCAGGTGGCTTGCCAGATAAAATCCGGCGGGTCCAGCCCCCACGATAGCTACCCGCAAGGGAGAATCAGAGTTACCAACAGTCACAACAGCCCCTCCTGGTTCGATCACCTGGTTGCAGGACGATCAAAGAGGATTGAGTAAACAACTTACAAAGTTTGCCTGCATCAGTCATAATTCAAAGTCTAAAACTTTTTGCTCTAACTGTCACAGGAGGCTTGTATATGGCAATTTCAGAAGGCGACAAAATTCCCTCGGTAACCTTGATGCGTTTTGGCGAGAAAGGCCCGGAAAAGGTTACCACGGCTGAGATTTTCGACAACAAAAAAGTCGTTGTCTTCGCTGTTCCGGGTGCATTTACTCCAACCTGCTCGCAAGCCCATCTGCCGGGCTATGTGGTTCATGCCGACAAAATCAGGGCCCGAGGCGTCGATACCATCGTCTGTCTGTCGGTCAATGATGCCTTTGTCATGAAGGCATGGGGTGAGGCCGCCAACGCCGATGATCTGCTGATGCTGGCGGACGGCAATGGTGAATTCACCGATGCGATCGGCCTGAATATGGACGCTTCCGCCTTTGGCATGGGTCAGCTGCGCAGCCAAAGATACGCCATGATCGTTGACAATGGTGTGATCACAAAGCTTGCGGTGGAAGCACCGATGAAGTTTGAAGTCAGTAATGCCGAGAGCATTCTGGCGGCACTTTAGACCGGCAAGCCTCTGAGCCCTTCATTCAATAATTCGGAGACGATAAATGGCCGATCTGGTGGTTCATCAGTTTCCCTGCCTGCAGGACAACTACGCCTTTCTGGTACATGACCCCGAAAGCCGGTTGACCGCCCTTGTCGATACACCGGAAGTCGAGGCCATCGAGCGAGCACTGGCGAGTCGCGGCTGGCGGCTGACACATATCTTCAACACTCACCACCACTTCGACCATACCGGCGGCAATCTCCTGCTGAAGGAACGCTATGGCTGCACCATAGTCGGCTTTGAGGATGATCGCCATCGTCTGCCGGGGCTGGATGTCGGTGTTCGAGAGGGCGATGTGGTTGAACTGGGCAATGCTCGCTTTGAGGTCTTTGAAACACCCGGGCACACCCTGGGTCATATCGCCTATTTCTGCCGAGAAGCTCTCGTCGCCTTTGTCGGCGACACCCTGTTTGCACTTGGCTGTGGGCGGCTGTTTGAAGGCAGCCCGCACCAGATGTGGCAGAGCCTGCAAAAAATTTCCGCCTGGCCAAACGAAACCCGCATTTACTGTGCCCATGAATACACCGAGGCCAACGCCGCCTTCGCCCTGACCGTTGAAGCGGACAATCCCGACCTGCAGGCCAGAGTCACCGACATCAAGGCTTTGAGGGCACAGGGCCGCCCGACAGTACCCACTCTGCTTGAGCTTGAAAAGCGAACCAACCCTTTTTTGAGAGCCGAAGTGTCGAGCCTTCAGCAGGCAGTAAACAGAGTGGGCAGTTCTCCCGTCGAGGTGTTTGCCGAGATCCGAAAGCGCAAAGACAACTTCTGATCGGCAAGTTTTTTCGATTCAACCATTTCAGCCATCGGCATGGCTAGATCACCAAAAAAACAACCCGTTGCGGTTATCAGCGGGACCACTCGGGGCATCGGTCTTGACATCGCCAAAGCACTGGCAAAAGAGGGCTACCGGCTGCTCCTGCTCAATCGTACGATCAGGCGACAGGCTGTCGAATGGAACAGGCTGCTGGGTACAGATGCCTTCGAAGTCATTCCTGTTGATTTTCGCTCCTTCGAGTCCATCAGGCAGGCTGCCTCTGAAGTTCAGGCCCAGGCACCCTCGCTTGACCTTCTGATCAACAACGCCGGCGGCATTTATCCGAACAATACCGGCAAGACACCCTCGAACAGCCTCAACACCAATCTGGTGGTCAACCACCTGAGCCCCTTTTTGCTGACCCTGCTGCTGCTGGACAATCTGCTTGCCACTTCTCAGGGTCGAATCATCACGCTGGTGTCGGCTGTCCACTTTGGTGCCGGCTGGGCGACAGGAGACTTTGATTTTGCCGCCCCGCTCAAGCCCCTTGAGGCTTACGCCAATGCACATCTGGCCAGTGTCGCCTCGATCTGCAAACTGGGCAGCCTGCTGACCGGCCAATCGGTCACCGTCAATGGGTTTTGCCCCGGCAGGGTTGCTACTGACCTGAGACGCACCTGGCTGGTCCGGCGACCCTTTCGATGGTTCGGCCAGTGGTCGCCCCTTTACTGGAAAATCGCCTCTCGATCCATGGCAACACCCAAAGTAGCAGCCGAAACGGTCGCCCTGATGGCCACCGACCGAAGTTTTGACAAGTGCAATGGTCGTTACATGAACCAACGCCGAGAATGGTGTGCCCCTTCAGGAGCAGCCCTGTCGGTTGTCCTGCAGGACCAGATCTGGCTTGAAAGCAAGCGGCTTACAGGCCTGAGCGACTATTCGGATTCTCTCGGAAGCACTAAATTGAATGCGTGATCCGCCGTTGTCGAGGGGTTAGCGCGCCATTGGCTGATCGGTCTGACAAGGAAGACGGCAGAAAATCTCGACATAAAGGTCGCAGACTACCTGGCTGTTTTTGACCAGATGATGGCGGATATAGAGGCCGACGCAGGCAATCCCCGAGAAATGGCTCTGCTGTTGTGGTGCGGAGCCGCTACCTTGACTCTTCGAGGGTCGCAGAAGTCCCGCATCGGAAAGTCTTTGGAACGGGTGATAGCTCGGGCTGCTCTTGCCTGTGTTGGCTTGAGCGAAGGATTCGGAGACTTTCGGCTGAATGTTGCGGCAGACGAAGAGGTAGAGCGGGAGACAGATGCGGAAGCGAGAACTCCTCGCGGCTCTATTCGCCTTGAAGTGGCCCTGATCGCCAAAGGCAACCCCGAAGTCATTGGAGACAAGGTCGGAAGGTTGACCAGACACGATGTGATTTTGATGGACCAGATTCCTTCACATAGCATGGCATACTCAACCGCCCGAAATCGCGGCGTGTTGCTCGTACAGATTCGCAAGAATAACCCGGCAGAAGAACTGCGAAGGCACTTGGCCGGGCTACACGTGGCACGAGTCCGACAGCAGCCGATTGGCTTGCCCGAGGTTGAGCAGCATGTTTTCGCCATGCCGCTTGAGTCATTTGCACAGAAACGGGGGCCTTCGAATGCCCGAGAAATTCTTTAAGGCCAACAACATTCACCGCTCAGGAGGGGCCGTCGAAGTCAAGAAGATGAGTGCGGAATTCTGGCGGGCGATTCCGAAGTTCGGCTCGCCAGACAGACACATGAGGCCAAAGTGACTGTGGCGAAATGGAGAGTCGCTCAGGACGTTCGCCCAGACGTTCGTCACCTCGACTGTGTTGCGTGTTGATTATGAGGAGTATGAGGAGTTAGATGCAGAACCTCCACCCTTTCGCCCTTTTGCTCTTCCAATCTTGCCCTCGTCCGATGACTGAGCAGCTTGCGAGAATCGGCGGCGGTGAAGAGACAACAGAGATGCAAACAGGCGATATCACCAGAACTGGCCGGAAACGCTGGTTCGATCAGCCGAATCTGATTCCCCTGCAAGGTAAATCAACCGCCCGCCTGCGCAGATTATCGCCGAATTGCCGGCCAGCGTTTTTTTGAATCGAGTAGGCCTTTCGAAGGCCGAGTGATGCCCTCTTCCTGTGGGACGAGGCGATAGACAAAGCCATGAACAATATTCCTTGACATATTTCTGGTCAGAGCTTAGCCTCAAACATTCCGCCACATTTCGGATATTTTCAAGGACGAGGAGCAGGCAGTGAATTTCGAATTTTCCGAAGAACAGGACCTGTTGCGAGAGCAGGCTCGCAGTTTTCTGAAAGACAAAAGCTCACCGGCCGCCGTAAGGGAAATTCTCGAAAGCGACAAGGCGTACGATCAGGATTTATGGAAAGGCATGGTCGAACTCGGCTGGCCTGCCGCCCTTATTCCCGAGGCTTACGGCGGCCTGGGTCTCGGCTATCTCGAGCTGTGCGTACTCGCCGAAGAGCTGGGTGCAAGCCTCGCTCCCACACCCTTTGCCTCTTCGGTTTACCTGGCCACTGTCGCCCTGCTGATGTTTGGCGACGACGCCCAGAAAAAAGCCTGGCTGCCACGTCTCGCCGCCGGCCAGTGTATCGGTACACTG